>JALURH010000210.1 GCA_027017025.1 Thermofilaceae archaeon | reverse complement strand
AGTTGCCTGTATATTCTTCAATAACCCTTACCTCGAATTGTTGACCAATAGTCTTAACATAATTCTCTACGTAGCTTACAACATTGCTCCTATCAATAGTGGTGTAGCTACCCCCTATGGGACAGCTGTACATACCGTATCCACGTGGTCCACCCATGGGTATGTTATATGGCTGAGGCCTGTAGGGTGCTGAGGTACCATATCCCCAGTACTGCGCCGGGAATGACTGTATGAATACAGCTATTCCAATAAGAACTGCTATTACACCTATGACTACTGCTACTACCCAAATATTTGATCTATTTCCCCAACGCATATGAATGGAATAGCAGATCACCTATATAGTGTTGAGGTGAAACTTAATGCCGAAAACCTTTTTTCACTAAAGTGAAACCTAAGGGTTTGATGAAGAAAAACTACCTGTTGGCAATAGTCCTCTTTTTCTCATTAATTATAGCACTCATTATTGATTATCTCCACACATTATCTATGCGCTATTGCCCTTCTTTCCCAACACCGATGTTCCCAATATATTTCTTCGTAGCACTAATGGCGTTTACCCTTATCTTATTCATTCCAGGGTTTTCAGGGTCCACAAGCCGCGAATATGAACGGAGTAATGGAGATACAGATCTCGTATTAAATCTACTACCCGAGATGGAGAGAAGAGTACTAGAGTATATTGTTAAGAAAGGCGAAGAAATCCCCCAAGCTCAAATAACGAGAGACCTAGGTTTAAATAAGGTAAAGGTTTGGCGTATTATCCAGAGACTACAATCTAAAGGTCTTGTAGAAACCAGGAAAGTTAAAGGTAGGGTACTGGTGAAGGCAAAAATAGATTTTTAAAGATAATTGGAGAGCTTAGCAGTAAATTCTAATCTGCATATTCTAAACTTCTAATGCCTACATATAATAGATACTCATCGATTGTTTCGACAGCATATTAAAATAGTTCGAAAAATAACTATTATATGAGGAAAAATGAATGAAAGATTTAGGAAAACATATATTCCTTCTCGGCATTAATCTTATTCTCAATAGCTATATTAGTCTTCTTTAAGACCGACTTTACTCAATTCTAGTTGTTTTAACTGTAATAGTGGCATATATGGCTGCAACGTTGTCTGCAACTAGAGCTCCACCGATGACCGAACAATAATATAGGGAAGAACTGAGCTAGCGGTCTTTCTTGCCGGGTATCCTTCACCCAGTCAGCCCACTGAAGGGCTATCATCCCGCCAATATTAAATAGTATTTAATCCTTTTTAGAAGTTTTCTCAAGGTAGAGGAGTATTGAGGCAAGTGTTTTACCATCCCCTATCTTACCCTCAGCTATGACCGATAAAAGTTCTCGGAGAGATAACTCTAGGGTCTCGATAAACTCTGTGGGTTCTCTTCTAGCTTCCGTCCTCACCAAGTCCTCCGCTAGATAAGCATATAGTTTCTCTGATGTATAGCCGGGAGAGGCGTAGAAGGCGCCAAGAAAAGTTATCCTATTTGCCCTAAAACCTGTCTCCTCCTCGAGCTCCCTTAAGGCGCACTCCTCGGGTTTTTCCCCCTCCTCGAGGGTGCCTGCGGGAAACTCGATTACCCAATCGTTAACAGCAACCCTGTATTGCTTAAGTACGAGGAATTTATCGTTGGCTAACCGGGGTACAATAACGACTGCACCCCTATGTAAAACAACTTCCTTGACATATTTCCTACCAGCTACTTCCAGCTCTATAAGCTCAAGGGATATCCTCTTACCACTATATACTCTCCTACGCCTAGTTGTATATGGCTTCACATAGGGCTGAGATAGAAGCCCTATATATAGTGTTTTAGCTAGACCTGAGAGCTCGGGGATATATGGGGAGGGAAATAAAACTCCATGGTAGAGCACTATTAGGCTCAAATGCGCCTAGATACTTTTCTTCGCGGAGCCTAGTAATATTTACTGCTCTTCTCCAACCACCCAAGCCTCCTCCACTTCTAGCCCACATAAGTAGCGTATCAGATATTTCTCTATCTCCTCTAGCTATAATACATTGTATCTTAGCCCAACGTGGATCATACTCCCTTACATCGGCTAATCCCCCAAGCCTTTTCTTCAGTAACGCTATTTTTCTCCTAATAAGCTTTATATCCTCCATAGGGAACCACTGCATAGGTGTCTGCGGCTTAGGTATGAATGGACTAATAGTAACCTTAACTTCCCTTACACCTTTGAAACCGCTTACCTCGCTAAGCTTTTTCACGTACTTGGCTATGGCCTCAATATCCTCTATCTTCTCTCCGGGAATGCCTATCATAAAGTAAAGCTTTATGCTCTTAAAGCCTAGTTTCTTCGCACTAAGAGCTACCTCCTCTACAATATCCTCACGGATATACTTCTTAAGGAGAAATGCTAACTGCCTATTAGCTGTTTCGGGAGCTATAGTCAATGTTTTCTGTCCAGCTTCTATCATCAACTCGAGTCTTTTTTCGTTGAGGGTTTCAGCTCTGAGGGAAGGTATCGATACCTTAAGGTTATTGCTAACCAACGACCCTAGAATATTGTCTGCCTGGCTATGGTCAAAAAATGATAAACTTACTACCGTAACCCTCTTGGTCATATTGAGTGTAGATCCCTCGAGGCTTATCTCCAGTACCTGTCTAGCATCTCTCTCCCTCATAATCTTGAATACATGTCCCTCCATACAGAAACTACATGCCCTAAAACAGCCCCTTGAGACCTCAACCCTAGTGCTCCTGTTAACTCCTCTCCGAGCTAAGGGCTGGACTTGGGCAACCGGATGGAATTTTTTCTCAAGTACCTTAGCATACGATATTTCTACCTTGTCCGGTTTACCTAGAGAGGGTGTATAGAAACCTTTCTCAGGTGGAAGAGATTCTAGGAAACCCCTATAGTTACCTCGGTATTCAAGTAATAGCTCAAGGAGGTATGGGATCGTAGTCTCTATTTCCCCTATAACAGCTACATCGAGGAAATCTACTAGAGGCTCGGGATTAGCTATCACTGGTGGACCGCCAGCTATAACCAGTGGAGACCCTCTCCTCTCTCTAGACCAAACAGGTATACCTGCTGCCTGGAGGAGCCGCAGTATATTAACGAAGTCGGGTTCATAATGCACAGAGAAAACGATAACATCGAACTTACTTAGATGCGTGTTATGCTCGATACTGGTTGGAGGGGGCTCATCACCTTGTAATCGGGAAACATTAAATCTCTCAGCAATGAATTCATCCCAAGAGTTTATATAGAAATAGAGCATTTGGTACGATAAACTAGATATAGCTATTTCATACACTGAGGGGTACGTGATTGCTACCCTAATAACCCCTGGTTTACCTTTCTTGACTATAACATTTATTTCCTCAAACTTATCCATAGACTACACCTTATCCTCTAATCTGGGTATAAATTATCTCTAACTGTATTACACCATTTTTTGGAGAAAGTTACCCCCTTATTTTCAATAGTATTGGCGGGCCCGCCGGGACTCGAACCCGGGATCTCCGGCTTTCCACATTTTGTTCCGAAGGCCGGCGCCTTATCCACTAGGCCACGGGCCCCTCAATTTTGTTTTTTATTATCTAATCAAGTTTAGTAGTTTTTATTAAATATCCTCTCTTACAGTATATAATATTCCACAATATTTGTACTTTGTTAGATACAAAACCCTAATATATTCTAGAATATGCGTTAAAGAGGTTTAAAGGATGGTGGGGCCGCCGGGACTTGAACCCGGGTCTTCGCGAACCACTATAAGGTTCTCGCGGGGTCTCGTCTCCATGATCCCGAGTCGCGCACCTCTAGGTGTGCCGCGCATCATAGCCAGGCTAGACCACGGCCCCACCTCACTATCTTTCTAAATCCTTGTTACTATAAACTTTGTTCTTACAGTCTTAAGGCCTAAAAAGGGAAAGCATATAAAACATTGTTGAGTGTGTGGTTAGGGGTGTATTGGATGCCGACGTGGCGTTACTCTGCTGAGCTCGACCCACTTAGGACTGCTATAGCGTCTGGTAGGGATCTTAGAATATCGTATAAAGCTGCTGTAGAGGTGCTTAACGCTATAAGGGGTAAGAAGCTTGATGAGGCGAAGAGTCTTCTTGAGGATGTTATAGCTAAGAGAAGACCTATACCCTTCAGGAGATTTCATGGTAAGGTAGCTCACAGGAAGGGGGAGGGTTTTGGTCCAGGAAGATATCCTGTCAAAGCGGCGAAAGCTATCTTAGATGTATTATTGAATGCTGAGAATAACGCTGAATATAAGGGTTTGAACATAGATAACTTATGGGTTGTTCATGCTGTAGCACATAAGGGACCGAAGGTTAGGAAATATATACCTAGAGCTTTCGGTAGAGCTACTCCATACTTCGAGCAACTTGTACATGTAGAGATAGGGCTTGAGGAAAGGTTATAGGTACGGACATGCTAAATTTATGAGCGAGGTGATATTATGCCCTCAATAAAGAGGTCGATCGTGAATCAGGGATTACAGTATATGATGCTCCACGAGTTCCTGCAGCGGCAACTAGTTAGAGCAAATTATGTGGATGTTCAAGTGTTTAGGACACCTATTGGAACTAAGGTTGTTATATATGCTGGTAGCCCAGCAATAGTTATTGGTAGGAGAGGTGCTAATATTAGGGTTCTATCGGAAGCTCTTGAGAAGAACTTTGGTATAGAGAATCCTCAGATAGATGTTATAGAGGTACAGAACCAAGAGCTGAATGCGAAGATTATGGCTTACAGGATTGCCCGTGCATTAGTTAGGGGCGTGAAGTTTAGGAGGGCTGCTTTCATAGCATTAAATAGGATTATGAGTGCTGGCGCACGTGGTGCAGAAGTTGTTATAAGTGGTAAGCTTACTTCTCAGAGACATCGGACTGAGAGATTTACTAGAGGATTTCTACCTAAATCCGGTGAACCCAAGAAGAGGCTCGTGGATGAAGCGGTAGTGCATGTTTTAATGAAGCTAGGTATGTATGGCGTTAAGGTTAGGATTATGAAGCCTGCTAAGATGCCTGATGTTATTGAGATTAAGGAGGTGGCTGGGTAATGGCGTTACTCAAGCCTAAGGAGATAAGGGAGATGAGTCCCGAGGAGAGGAGGAAAAAACTGGAGGAACTTAGGGCTGAGCTAATTAGGCTTAGAGTAATGGCCCTTAGGGGGAGTTTGGAGAATCCAGCAAGGATAAGGGAAATAAAGAGGGCTATTGCCAGGATATTAACCATAGAGAATGAGGAGAGACTTAAGCAAGGTAGGTAAAGGTGAAAATAACTCCCTGCAATATTCTCTCCCATGAACTCATTGGGCTAGAAGTCGAGGTACTTGACAGCAGGAACAAGAGTCAGGTGGGAATTAAGGGCATAGTCTTAGACGAAACAATGTATACTCTAGTTATAGGTATTCCAGGCAAGTTTAGGAAGGTTATCCTTAAGAAGATAGCTGTATTCAAGTTCAGGTTGCCTGATGGAACCTTAGTCAAAGTTGAAGGTAAATACTTGGTGGGTAGGCCAGAGGATAGATTAAAGAAAAGGCTTAGACTCTGGTAAATCAATGACTAGAAATAGAGTTTATAAGATTGTATTCTTTGGATAGGGTAGGTGTTTAGTATGTCGGCGGAACAGTCTGTAAGAAACATAGGTTTACCCTGGATTAAGCCTCCGAATAGGAAGTGTAACGATCCTCTATGTCCATGGCACGGTAAGCTACCTATAAGAGGTATGGTGATGGAGGTTCGTGTCGAGAAGGCGAGGATGCATAGAACAGCTGTAGTGGTGCATGAATATCTCTATTATGACCGCAAATACATGAGGTATGAGAGGAGAAGAAAGAAGAAACATGTAAGAGTGCCTCCATGTATTGATGTGAAACCGGGAGATCTAGTTATCATAGGTGAGACTAGGCCACTAGCTAAATCAGTGTCCTTTGTAGTACTAGGTAAGGTAGAACGTAGATAGGGGTGATGGCGGATGGCTAAGAGGGGTCCGAAAGCTGTAGGTGTTTCATACAGGCTTGGATTGACTCCCGGCGTCTTTATGGAGAGTATAGTTAAGGTTGCAGATAACTCAGGGGCGCAACTTGCTAGGATAATTGGTGTACCACATCATAAGACTAAGTGGAGGAAGATACCTGGTGCAGCTGTTGGGGATATGGTTGTTGTATCCATTAGGGCTGGTAAACCAGAGCTTCGTAAACAAATTATGAGGGCTGTTGTAATAAGGCAGAAGAGACCATATAGGCGGGCTGATGGTACCTGGATAGCCTTTGAGGATAATGCCGTAGTAATAATGACTCCCGATGGCGAGCCTAAAGGTACGGAGATAAGGGGTCCTCTAGCTAAGGAAGCTGCTGAGCGTTGGCCTAGGTTATCGGCTATGGCTACGATAATTGTATAGCTGTGATAGAGCTTAAAACAAGACTTATTCTTAAATCTGTTTTAAGACAGTTGATTGAGAAGGGTTATGTTTCTCCAAGAGATATTAGCCTTGAATTAAGCTTCCCAATAGAATTTATTCTAGACATATTGTCTAGTTATCCTCTAAAGATTAGGGGGGACCGGATTGAGGGAGATGTTACTGAATTTGTGGTATCTGCATGGCAAAATGGGTTTAATATTGTTGAATTAGCGTTACAGCTAGGATGGAGGGAGCTGGAAAAGCTGTGTGCTAGAATAATGAACGATGCTGGATATATCTCCTTTACTAATCTGAGACTAAAATATAGAGGTAGGAGGTATGAAATCGATATCGTAGCTATAAAAGGCGGTACCATCTTATCTATAGACTGTAAGAGGTGGATACGGGCTAGAACCCCAGCGCTAAAGGAGGCAGCACATAAACAGGTAGAGAGGACAGAGGCTTTAGCTGAAAAACTACATACTCTTTCCTACGTAATGTCGAAAATAAACGCAGATAGGGTGGAGCTTTATCCCCTAGTAATATCTGTACATGAACCAGGTATTAATATCTATGAAGGAGTACCTATAGTAAGTCTACCTAGGTTACGGAGTTTCCTATCAGAGTTTGACTCTAATAAATTCCTGCTTCTACATTTTCAAGTAAAAATAGACCGCTTAACATAGCCCTCTATTCCTCAAAAAATTTAAACTATTGTTTATAGCCAAAGTATTGGGCCCCGGTGGCCTAGTCAGGCACGTATGTGCCCTAGAGTGGTTATGGCGACGGCCTCGTACGGTTTCGATAAAAGGGGTTCCGAGAGAGCCGTAGGACCCGGGTTCGAGTCCCGGCCGGGGCTCCACACTATAGCTTACCCATAAGGAAGTTGTGTATTGATTGAGCTACTCTTTTACCACTCTTCAGCGCAAACCCTATATTCGATGGCCCGTGAGCCACATCGCCGGCCGCAAATAGGCCTTCTATGTTCGTCATGTAGTTTTCATCAACTCTTATTGTACCATTCCTGTTTAGCTGAACCCCCAGCTCAGTAATTGTTGGTGGTGGTGTTGCTATTAATCCTGCAGCTACTACAACTGAATCCACTTTTACCGTATGTTCTGTGCCCGGTATCTCTACTACAGGCTCCGCTCTTGTTTGTGTAGGCTTTACTTTTACTAGTTTTATATACTGGACCCTACCGTTGCCTACGAATTCAAGCGGTTTTACAAACTCGATTATCTTTACGCCCATTTTCTCGAGCTTGTTCATCATGAAGCGGCCTGGCGCAATCTTCCTCGATCTCCTATAGAGTATCATAGGCTCAGCTTTATACTCATATACAGCTATTTCACAGATATCCACGGCTGTAAGTCCAGCCCCTATTATTCCTACTTCCCCCTCTAAGGGTGGTGGAGCTTCTTCTTTATAGCCTAGTTTATAAAGCATATAATCATATACCCAGTCCATTGCATTATAGACGCCTGGGAGGTTTTCTCCAGGTATGTTTAGTTTCCTACCCCTCCACGTACCAGTAGCAATAAGGACAGCATCATATCTACCTAGTAGTTCTTTAATGGTTATATCTTTACCTACTTCTATATTCTGGTGGAAAACTACTCCGAGTCTTTCTAGCTGAGCTATACCGTCCCGTACTCTCTTCTTGGGGATCCTAAACTCCGGTATGGCAAATATTATCATACCTCCGGGCTCAGGTAATCTATCGTATACATGTACCTCATGGCCCATACATACAAGTACTCCAGCAGCTCCAAGACCTGCTGGACCTGCACCTATTATTGCTACCTTGAATCCTGTCTTTTCTCTAGGTCTTTTCTCGCATATTGAGAACTTCACATA
>JALURH010000209.1 GCA_027017025.1 Thermofilaceae archaeon | reverse complement strand
CCTATAGCATAGGTTTAAGCGTCGCTATAATCGTTATAACTGGATATATTCTCGATAGCCTGAGAATACCTGTTCCCCAGGGGTTGTTTACGACACTCAGTGTAGCCTTAATATACTCTTCTTTCTCGGCTAAAATTCTAAGAATCTACCTGAGGAGAATGGGGTTCCTATGAAACATATTTTTTCTGTAGACCTCGAGGATTGGGAGCACATACATTACCTAAAGGGAGATAGGGGGAATCTCTCAAAAGTCCTCAGCAATACCGTTAGGCTCCTAGATACCCTAGATAAATATAACGTTAAAGCAACGTTCTTTGTAGTAGGCGAAGTCGCAGAGAACTATCCAGAGCTACTACAGGTTCTACACGAGAAGGGGCATGAAATAGGGTTCCACACATACCGCCATATTCCTCTCTGGAATAGTTGTCCAAGTAGGCTCAGGGAGGAGATTATGTTATTCAAGAAACTCATTAAGGATATTATTGGGGGAGAGGTTCTCGGCTTCAGAGCCCCACTCTTCTCCCTAGACGATAGCACTAACTGGGCTATAGGGGTGTTAAAGGAGCAGGGTTTCCTCTACGACTCAAGCATATTCCCCGCTAAGACAAATATATATGGTGTACCGAACGCCTCGAGAAAACCCTACTGGATATCTGAGGAAGATATCCTAGGAGGCTCTGCAGAGGGTAGTCTGGTTGAACTACCTCTACTCGTATATAAGTTCCTGGCTTTCAGAATTCCAGCTGCAGGTGGGTTCTACATCAGACTACTTCCATTGTCTCTCTTCAAGAAAGCATTGGAGAGAAGCGAGAAAGAAGGGTCTCCAGCAACAATCTATATACACCCGAGAGATATTGATCAAAACCCTCCGAGACTTAACATAGGTTTATTCGGTAGATTCGTTGTCTACCATAATACTAGGGGTGCGTTGGGGAAGGTGGAGACACTCCTGAGCGAATATAGCTTTGGGAGAGCAATAGATTTCGTCGAAAAATTTATTGGAGGCTAGAGACATGGAGCCAGTATTCTATAGAGAGGAGTGGTGGAACGTACTATCCAGGTCATACAACTATAGGTACTTTAGGTTAGGTAACAACCTCATAGCTTTCCATGTGAAAAGCCTATTCTTCGGCAACAGGCTTATATCCATACCGTTTAGCGACTACGGCGCCACCTGGACGAGGGGTTTATGTGGGGAGGAACTAGGTAAACTTAGGGAAGCATCTCTCAAAGCTGGCGCCGATTGTATTGAACTTAGAGTCCCTGGCTGGAACAGAAATGCTATCGATATTCTAAATAAGGATGGGTTTAGAGCTACGGCTCTCTATAAAACATTTCTCCTAAATATAAATAGGGATCCGAGGGACCTATGGGTGAGATTTAGTAAGAAGGTTAGGAACGCTATAAGGAAGTCTGAGAGAAAAGGGGTCAGAGTAGTTAAAGTAGATAGCGAGTACCTACTAGATAGGTACTATGATATACACGTAGGGGGTTTCCGGGAGATAGGTAGCCCGCCCCACTCCAGGAGCTTCTTCAAAAATATGTGGAGCCATATGGCTACTAAGGGCTTAGCTGACATAAGGTTAGCTAAGGTAGATGGAGAATATATTGGGGGGATAATACTTTTCGTAGGCGATAACTGGGTAAGTTTTTGGCAGAACATTTCCCTAAGGAGTTTTAGGCTACTGAATGCTGGCTACCTCCTCCTGTGGAGCGTGCTACAGGACTATGCTGGTAGATATAGGGTCTTTGATTTCGGTAGAACTAGGGAGGGAAGCGGTGTATACCTATTTAAGAGGAGGTGGGGCGGTAGAGAAAAAAGTATTATCCACTTTACGTCATGTAGGGGGAAGACGGTATGTCCCCCCGACCCATACCAAGTAAAGTATATTTTTTTATCAAAGATTTGGAGGAAAATGCCGTATAGCTTGGTGAAAAAATTCGGTCCCCATATACTGAGTGGCATAGCTCTCTAGGTGGCTGAAATGAGGGTCTTGATGGTTACACCATATTTCCCCCCACATATAGGTGGGCTGGAGAAATTCGTGTATAAACTCTCTCTAAAGCTTTTCGAGAAGGGTTTGGACGTAGAGGTTTTAACTACGGATAACCCTAGGGGGGGTAGAGTAGATTTACCATTTAGGGTACATAGGGTACATCCGGGAGTAACCTTAATGAAGAATCCGATTTCCCTAGCGATGCTAAGTAAACTTACGCTTGCCAAAGAGTTTGATATTGTTCACACACATGTAGACCAGGCGTTTACTACAAATATATTCGCACTAGGGAAGTTTCTGCATAGGAAGCCGGTAGTTATCCATTGCCACGGGCTTTACCACCCAGAATCTATTGTAGGGGCTGTGGTTAACTTCCTCTACTATAGTAGCCTCGGCTTATGGAGCCTAAGAGCCGCAGATATGATTGTAACCCTCTCCAAGGGAGATAAAGACTTTATGGTGTACAAGCTCGGCATATCTAGTAGCAAGGTCAATATTATCCCAAACGCTATAGATAGAGACGATTACGTCACCAACATAGATGCTAGTAACTTCGTGGCGAGGCATGGGTTAGATGGAAGGAGGATTCTACTATATGT
>JALURH010000208.1 GCA_027017025.1 Thermofilaceae archaeon | reverse complement strand
GGTAAGCTACGTATATCCCTCAACAATACTAAAGGGGGAAAACTCTAGGTCTTCTCTTATATCTGTAACTGTAACTAAGGGATCTGGGAGGTGGAAAGAGGGTGGGGGTAAAGCAATACACTTAGCTCCTAATACACATAGTAAGATACTTAGTAAGAGTATTAGTGCAGAGGGTGGTGTATCGGTTTATAGAGGGCTGGTGAGGATAATTAGAGGAGCTAAAAACTCCTCTAGCTCTGTGCAGTGTGATAGTTTAATACTAGATGATGAATCGAAGGCGTATACATATCCACATATACAGATAGATGAATCAACAGCTTCAATAAGTCATGAGGCATCTACAGGTAGGCTAAGTGAAGATATACTTTTCTATCTCCAGAGTAGGGGTTTTACTGAAAATGAGTCGAGGAGTCTTGTCGTACTTGGTTTCTTAGAGGATATGTTAAGTAACCTACCTTTTGAATACGCAGTGATTCTAAGGAAAATTATCCAACTGGAGTTTAGTAGAGTTGGGGGAATCGGGTGACTGATAAGGTTCTTTCATCGAGAAAGATACCATACCAATACATAGCTGATTCTCCGTCGGTACGTTATTACGTGAGCTGGAAGGAATATGAGCCCTATCTAACTTATCCTCCTAGGCCGCCACTCAGTGGGGATATAGATTCGCTTCTACTCAGCACCTACAGTGGCGAAATAGATGTTTATATCGGCACAAAATCTGTTAGCGGAAACATAAGGAGGATAACTCGGATAAAGGGTTTTGCTAACTTTAACCCTAGGGAAGGGAAGCTATTGGCTTATCACCTGGAATACTGGGATACAGGGGTTCTTATAGAGCTTAATAACGATCACTTAACTGTGGCTATAGAGAAGCCTCTAGATGGATATAAAGGGTACCACATTGCTATAGATGCTAGAGGAACGTCTGGTCTAACACTACTTTACTTAGCTCCAAGTAATGCGGAGGGACTAGCTACAATATCTATCGAAGTATTAGTTAGGAGCAACTCTACCTTAACTCTGAATAATGTTATATTTGACTCAAACTCTTCACCGGGGGCAATATATAGGAAGGTAGTTTTAGAGGAAAACTCTGTCCTCAGGAATCTCTCAGTACTTGGAAGAGGAAAGATGTTACTGGTAGAGGAGGATACGTATCTACTCGGATCATCCTCTGCATTAATCTCCGAAGCTTTACTAGCTTCAGCATCTCCTTCAAAAATACTCTACGTAACTAACTCTCTGGGTAGTAATTCTAACACAAAATCTATAATTAATTCTACAGGCTTTGTATTGGATTCTCTACTTATACACAAGGGTGTATGTAAAATAACTAGGAGAGGATATGGATCCTCCGCCATACTCAATAGCTCTTTAACGCCTTTAACGAGTAATGCTAAGGCATATGGGTCACCTATGCTTGAGATAGATACTGGAAGAGTGAGGGAGGTGCGGCACACAGCAGCTATAAGTCCATTAGATGAAAAAATCTTATTTTATCTGAGAAGTAGAGGTCTCGATGATAGGGAGGCATTAAGACTTATAGTAGAGGGAGCATATAGAGCTTCTATGGAAAAGATAGAGAGCAGGGATAGGGGAATTGACGACTTTCTCCAGGTATTATTGAATACATTAAAGCTCGTTATGAAGTATCAATAGTATCTAAAAGTTTTAGTATTTTTCTTGAAATTATCTTGGGTATGATCTCACGATTCTGGAAAGTTAGTATAAAGATCTCAGAATCCTCCCTACCTAGAATATTTCTCCCAAAAGGGCCTGATTTTGCTCTTATATGTATTGTCGCTACAACAGGCTTACTGGAATTAAACGCTTTAACAACACTCTCTTTGAAGCTAGTTGAATAAAGCTCCATAGGACCTATCTCATCTATGACGATTAGCTCTGCAGAGCTAATAGCTCTAGATATCCCCCCTACACCTATTCTCTCTAAATCTTGTATACATACCCTATATCTACCCACTCTAGGCCCATATGTCAAATCTGTACGAGCTAACCACCCTTCTTCTCCAGTCAATACATCAATAAGTTTAAATCCTATTCTTTTCCCACCTACCCGCTCTTCAAGGGAAATTATGCCTCCGACCTTAAATCCTTTTGAGGAAATTTCGTCAATTATTCTCTTTACGCAGGTAGTCTTACCTATCCCAGGTCTACCTGTAATTAGAAAATTCTTTTTCATCAGCTTCATATAGGGTAAAATACTTTAAAGCAATTTCCTTATATTCTTTATATAGTTTGTCATAGAGATACATGTTCTCTCTAATAGGATATATGGTTTGTGATACCTCGATATTTGATAACACATCTATTGGATTCTTCACTATATCAGCGGCAGTTGCACCCATTATGGCATCTGCTAAGGCGGCAGCATCTTCTATCGAAGGAACATCAACTCTTAAGCCTAGTATATCAGCCTTTATTCTAAGCCATGCAGTATTTCTGCTTGCACCTCCAATACTTCTTACTATGCTAATTTTAAGACCAAGATCCCTCAAAACCTCGATAGCAGATCTAATATCATAGGCTATGGCCTCCAGAAGGGCTCTAACTAAATGCTCCCTTGTATGACCTAGTGTTAAACCAATAACTGCTCCTCTTATACCCATCTTCCACCAAGGTGCTCTTGCTCCCATAAAAAATGGCATAACAATAACGCCCTCAGCACCTGGAGGAACTCTGGATGCAACCTCAGATAAAAGTTCATAAGGGCTTCCTCTATAAACTCTAGCTGTCTCAACTAAATCTACAGCATAGTTCTCCGTAAACCATTTAAATAAACTTGCTCCCATGGAGAGACCCAGCTCTACAAGCCATAATCCCTTGACTATATGTACGCCAACGAGACTACGCATTTTACTATCAAAGAGGGGGGTAAAAGAAGGTGTATTAACATTGGTGGTTGTACCGGTTGACTCTACAACTATTCCCGGCTTTGTTGCTCCAGCTCCTATACTTTCTGCCGGGCGATCTCCTGATCCAGCAGCTACTGGTATACCAGCAGGTAGCCCTAGTTTCTCTGCAGCTTTCCGTGTAAGTGAACCAGCGTAGTCTATGGACCATAGGGTCTCAGGAAACATGTTCTCTAGCCCAAGTGTGTGGAAAAACTCATCAATCCACTCGAGTTTACTTATATCAAAAAGCATTGTTCGGCTAGCTAAGCTATAGTCTGTTACTAGGTTATCTGTTAACTTAAAAACTATATAGTCCTTAGGCTGTAAAACAACCCTAGCTTTACGTAAAACTTCAGGCATATTCCTTTTTATCCAAAGCAGCTTTGTTGCAGTGAAAGTAGCATCTACTCTGAGACCAGTTTTCCTGTAGATATTTTTCTCTCCAAGTATATTCTTTATATCCCTAGCTTCTTTTTCGCTTCTTCTATCCATCCAAATAATGCAATTAGCTAAAGGTTTTCCATGAGGGTCGATAAGAACTATACCCTCACGTTGGCTACTTACCCCTATACCCTTAATATGTGATGATTCAACCCTATACTTATCTAATAACGTTCTTACAGCTTTAGTTGTTGCAATCCACCAGTCTTCAGGTCTCTGTTCAGCCCATCGTGGCTTCGGAAAAATTGTACTGTAACTATAGGAGACTTTCCCTAGAATCCTCTTCTCTTCTACATCAAGGGCTATGACCTTTACATTGCTTGAGCCAATATCTATTCCTAAACAAATCATAGCGGTATATAATGTTCTAGCTAGAACTATATTAACTCTAAATCTTTAAACTTAGATTTAATCAGCAGGGAATCATTTCTTTAACATAACATATTTTAGTCCATATCTCTGCTCCACATCAATATATCCCTTTCTCTTCAGCCCCTTAATAATTCTCCATAATTCTTTCTGAGAGATTCCTAGCTTTAACGCTAAATCCTGTAGGAATAAACCTTCTCTTCTTGTAATTATTCTCAAAACTTCACGTTCCTCCTCTGTCAAGCCTTCGCTGAGAACAACTTTACCTCTGTAAATTATAATGGATATAACTGCAACAACTATTAATGCACCAATAATAAGCACTAATTCTCGCGGAAAGGATAATGTCCCCCTCTCCCTCTCGGGTTCTTCTGTTCCATTACTGGCATTAGTCAAGGGTTGAGCATTTACTACGTTCAGTGAATAATATTCTCTATACATTATAGAATCGATAAAAATCGGTGAGAAAACTAAGACCATAAGATACAAGGTGAGTAGACGAGTATTCATCAGATAATATTATTCAAACACTAGGTATATAGTCATTATTCTCGTATCCCTCGTATGTTAGTATAGAATTAATCTCATCTATAATCTGTTTTAGCGAGTTCTCGCAGGTATCAAAAAGAGGTAGTCTCAATGGAGTAATAGCTATGCCGCCTTTGCTAAAAACTATATCTACATCTGTTCCAGGTTCACCTTCAACTGGCTGACCATAGAGCCAATAATAATTTATCCCCCTAGGGTCTTTCCGCTTAGAAACTATAGTGGAGAAACGTTTTCTAGCTGGGGGTGCAATTATCACCCCTCTAGGTCTTCCAGGAGGAAAATTAACATTTATGATGTCTACACTACTGGGATATCCTCTCTCAAGTATTTTCCTTACAAAGACTGAAATAAAGTCTCTAATACTTTTTGACAAATTAATATCTTCCAGTTCCTCTGGAGAAGAAACAGCGGCACTAAATGCTATCCCGGGTATACCCTCAATAGCTCCCTGCAAAACTGCACCAACTGTTCCGGAGGAAAGGATCACCTGCATACTAACATTTTCACCTATATTTACTCCAGAAAGTACTAAGTCAAGTTTACCTGTGATAACGTTCAAAGCTACATATACTATATCGCTTGGAGTACCATTAACTAAGAAAACAGTTTGCCCCTTTATGTGCAACTTATTAATCCTTAGGGGCTTATGAAGTGTAATACCTAGACCACTGGCAGATTTCGGTGTTTCTGGAACAATAATGTAGATTTCTCCTAACTCTTTAATAGCTTCATATAATATCCATAATCCAGGACTAAATGGGCCATCATCATTAGTTAACAGTATCTTAACCAAACTTTATCCCCCGCTGAATTAATTATAAGGTACATAGCCTAAACTAAAAATTATGTCCTCGAATTACAGTAGTGAAATGTATACCATATACACCATCGGGCATAGTAGCAGGAGCCTTAAAGACTTTATCAATATTCTAAGGGAATATGCAATAGAGACAATAGTAGATGTGAGGAGATGG
Organism: Thermofilaceae archaeon; assembly: GCA_027017025.1. Lineage (GTDB taxonomy): Archaea > Thermoproteota > Thermoprotei > Thermofilales > Thermofilaceae > JALURH01. The sequence continues at coordinate 16,048 of JALURH010000208.1, read as the reverse complement.
CCTACTTCACGCTATGTTCCACACTTTAAACGAGAAATATTGGAGAAAGCACTAACTGCTTCAGGAATAGGTTATATGTGGCTAGGTAAAAGCCTAGGGGGATTCAGGAAACCTAGCTATAAGGAATATATGAAGACTGAGGAGTGGAAAAGAGGCTATGCAGTTATAAAATCAATAGCTAAGATGAAAACAATTGCTATAATGTGTAGAGAAAGACTATGGTTTAAATGCCACCGTAGATTTATAGCCAGTAGATTGGTTGAGGACGGCTTCCAGGTGGTACACATAATAGATCTAGGTAAAACTCAAAAACATCGTCTGAAGAAAATTATTGATGATGATCCCCTGACAACTTGAACAATGATAGAAAACTTTCCCCTCACTGACTCAAAATTTTCCTTAGTATCGGTATTTCATTGACTTTCCTAGGATCTAGCTCTTCCAAAATTATTCCTTGCGGCTTCTTATATACTCCTTTTGTCTTAATCTCCCTAGTTGGCGTGAATATGTAGTCGACAGGTACGTCGTGCTCAGTCATAGGTATATCATTAATTATTTGTAGATCATGAACTGTAGTTATAACTGGGGTATCCTCATCGATAAGCCCTAATTCCCTCATTATTGCATACTCTAGGTCACTATAGCCACCACCTTTGCCAACTCTTCCTCCATCAATGCTCACAGCAACGCTACCAGTCACCTTAATATCTATAGCTGGAGGGATATCCTTTACCTCACCATACATAAATGCTCCTCTAATAGTAGATGCTTTTCTCTCCATACCTCGTGGTATCTTCCCTGGATTCAATATTATGAATCCTGACCGCAAACGAGGGGAAGCCATGACTAGTGTTTTTCCTAACTTTAAAACAGCTTCTCGAACAGGTCTCTGAGGGGAATCGGGACAAGAGAACACTATATCTGCATCAAGAAAAATTTTATGCTTAGTTAGTCGGGATGCAGCTATTTCTGCTCCAATAAAATTAGGGATTCTTCCTCTAATGGGACGTGGGAAACGTGCAACTCCTCTTTTTTCCATTAAATCCCATATATATTCTCTAATTCTTTGTTTCCTCAACTTAACATCGTATGTAGTTTTTTTCATACCCTCTTTCATCTCTAAAAATATTCTTGGTAGAAGAGAACATATTTGATTTTTATAAATCTCTCTCAACATTTAATATATCGGCTAGGTAATATGATTGAATTGCTACTTATAGCGACAATTCCTCTCCTTCCAGTAATACTTACTCATTATGTCACGCTGAAGGTGCTTAAACCGCCTAGGCGGATAGAATCATGGTCTCCTGGAGCTATCGGATTAAAATACGAGGATATCACATTTAGAGCATATGACAGAGCTACACTAAAGGGTTGGTGGATACAAGGTAAGAATAGCTCCACAATTATAATTTTACATGGATATTCCTCAAGCAGATGGGGTCTAAAAAAAGTTATAGCTTTGATAGGTAAAGCTGGCTATAACATATTAGTATTCGATTTTAGGGGACATGGAGAAAGCAAAGGTACATGTACCCTAGGTCTACTTGAAGTCTTAGATCTGGTATCCGCTATAAACTGGTTAAAGGAAAACAAACCTAATAGTGCTAGGAAAATAGGTGTAATTGGGTACTCAATGGGTGGGGCAGTGGCGATAATGGCATTAGCCAGAGAATGTAGAATCAGCGCTGCAATATCCGATAGTCCCTATATAAACCTTGAACATACAGCAAAACGCTGGCTGAAAGAGTATGCAAAGCTTCTCCTACCTTTTTATCCTCTAATGAAATTCTTCTTAATATCTGCAAGGGGCATAGATGTTAAGAAACTTAACCTAACTAACTATGCTGATAAGATCTATAAACCGCTACTAATTATAGCTGGAACCCAAGATAACCTGGTAGAAATAGATGAAATAAAAGGTTTTGTGGAGGAGTTAGGAAAATACAATAATAGCGTAGAGCTCTGGATTACAGAGGCTCCACATGTGGGAAGTATCCAGAAGTATCCTGAAGAATATGAAGAGAAGATAGTTTCTTTTCTAGGAAGGTATCTATGAGGAGCTGTTATAGCTCACGAAGACGAGTTATGGAGGCTGTTGAACATAGAGAGCCAGATAGAATACCAATAGATCTAGGTGGTATGTTATCTACGGGTATAACGGCTATAGCCTACAACAAACTAATTAATTATTTAGGTTTCAATGAAAAGATATACATAATCGATACCTTTCAGTTCCTAGCTAAACCTAGCGAAAATATACTTAAATTCACGTGGAGCGATGTCCTCCCAATATTGAGGGAACCAAAGAAATGGAGAAAATTTAAGCTAGCTGATGGATCTATTAGTCTGGTACCATTTGACTTCACTCCAAGGAGAGAAAATGATGGATCATGGATAGTTGAGATGTCCACAGGAGCTATATTGAGGATGCCTCCCAAGGGATACTACTTTGATATCATTTATCATCCGTTGTCTAAGGCTCAATCCATAAATGATCTAAAAGATTTTAACTGGGACAAGCTGTTACTAAGGGATAATATATCTCCATACCATGAAACTCTAGATGAACTAGCTGAAAGAACGATTTCTCTTTACTACAATACCGATAAAGCATTGATTCTCAATTTTGGGGGTAGCATCTTTGAAGCAGCATGGAGTCTTAGAGGTTTCATAAATTTCCTTCTTGATCTTAGGAGAAGACCTAGGCTTGCAGAGTTTATTATGGATAAACTGCTTGAAATAAATAAACATAACTTTAAGAAAATTTTTAACAAGCTTCATGGATATATCCAGATAGTTCAGGTAGGTGATGACTTAGGGCATCAAAACGGTCCCATAGTATCTCCACCTATATATAGGGAGATTATAAAACCTAGACAGCTAGAACTTTATAGGTATATTAAAAGAGGGAGTAATGTGAAAATTTTTCTCCATAGTTGCGGAGCAATCTACGATTTCATAGAAGATTTCATAGAAATGGGTGTAGATATACTAAACCCTATACAAGTTTCAGCTAGAAATATGGACACAAGGAGGCTTAAAAAAGAGTTTGGTGATGAAATAACTTTTTGGGGAGGTGGTTGCGACACACAGAAAGTATTGCCTTTTGGTACGCCTAAGCAAGTTGAGGAAGAGGTCGTAAGGAGAATAAATGATCTTCGGGAAGGAGGAGGTTTTGTTTTCTGCCAGGTTCACAATATTCAGCCAGAGGTTCCACCAGAAAATATAGTCACAATGTATAATACGGTGCATAGGATAGCGTGGTATTAGAATGCATCCCTACTACAAACTACTGAGAGAAGAGGGGATAAAATTAGAAAATATTTTACTTTCCGAATTATCCTATATCTTGGCTCTCTAATATGTAGTATCGGGGTTCACGGCTTTCAATGAACGGTATATATCCTCTGTTAACCAGGCAATGCATGCCAGTGATGATATGGTTTCTGGAACAGCTATTCCGCTATGGTACAATTTAGACCAGTATGTTATCCAAGTTAATGTCCCAATAGTAAATGAGGCTAAAGCCAACCTACTGGTTTTCTCTAATGCATAAATAATAGAGGAAAGAAGCATAGAAAGGAAGAATACTACTGAAACGATGAAGTGTAACACACCATATACTTCGTCGAAAACACCCACCAGTTGTAAATTAAAACCTGCTACCGCTAGCAATAGGCTAGACAATCTTGCTCTGAATATAAGCGAATTAACACTATATAACACGATAAATAGTCCTCCTAAAACAAGCCCTAAATTAAATATTGGTGCAACATCGCTCTTAACTGCATGCCCTAAATCGCTCAAAGCATTTTTCTCCCAACTGAACCATGGCGAATATAGGATCGATATACCAATGGTAAGCCACGGAAAATATGCTCCAACCAACCCTATATATAAGTAAATTCTTCTACCCATATCTAAATACCATAGAATAAATCATCGATAAAGAAAATATTGTCTCCACTATATAGCCTTACGAAGCTGTTGAATATTTGGTAGGTATTGGTGGTTGTTGGTAAGTGTGGGGCGGGGATGTGTGGATAAGCCGTAGCTTTGAGGTGTGTGGGTTCCCCAGAGCCTAAGCACCTTTTACCGTGCTGTGATTAAGCCTATGACTCCAGGGTGGAAAGAGCGGATGAAAGGCTCTGGGAGGGGTTACCACGAATGGGTGCAAAACCAATAACAAGCCCCCCAATGAACCCAAGAAGAGGGCTGAAGCCAATAAACACCAAGCGGTTGGTAGACCAAACCCTACTAATAACTATGAAAGTCTATCAGCCGTGAACCCCAGCCTAAATCTTCTCTTCGACACACCAGGATCCCTCCTAGAGGATAGTGCCACGAGATAAGCTAATTTAAATTTTAGGGCGATTTATTAACTTGAGTAGCGATGAGCGAAGCAGCTCCATCAATTTTAGGCGAACGCTGCTCATATTGTGGAGCGTGTATATCTGTATGCCCTGTAAGAAGCTTAGAGCCTGGAGATAGTTATCCTATCTTAATCCCAGAGAAATGTACTAATTGTAAGTTATGTAATAGAGTATGCCCAATAGTTAACGCCAACACATTTACGGGAGAATACAACACGTTAGAGATGTATACAGCTCGAACCACCCTCCCCGAGGTAGCTAAAGTATCCCAAGATGGAGGTGTAGTTACAACAATTCTTCTAGCAATGTTAGAATCAGGGGTAATTAATGGTGCGGTAACTTGCAGCTTATCCCCTGATACCCCACTCAAACCTATCCCTATTGTGGCTAGAAGTAAGTCTCAGGTAATAGGTAGTGCTGGCTCAAAATACTCATCATCACCTAACTTAGCTATGCTGAAGGAATTAGGAAAGAATGATTTAGTAGCGGTCGTTGGTCTTCCATGCCAGATTAGAGCGATACATTTAATGGAGAGGATAAAGCTGAGAAAGTTTACTAACCCGATACAGTTTAAAATAGGGCTATTCTGTATGGAGAACTATACTTACGATACCTATGTTAATAAAATCCTCAGAGGAACGCTCGGAGTTAACCCCCAGAATGTAATTAAAGCTAACATTAAAGAAGGTAAATTTATGGTTATCTTAGAGGGTAATGAGAAGAAGAGTATACCTGTATCCAAGTTAAAGGAGTTTGTTAGAGCATCCTGTAAAATATGTCCTGACTTAACAGCAGAGTATGCTGATATATCCGTCGGCAGTATAGGAAGTGACTATGGGTGGTCAACAGTCTTTATAAGAACAGGGAAGGGTAAAGAAATACTTGATAAGGTGGTAAGGAAAGGTTACCTAGAGGTAAAAGCTTTGCCCGAGGATTCACTTAAACTAATCAAGAAACTCGCTCGAATAAAACGGAAGAGAGCAGCTAAGCAAAGGAAAAGCAATTGTAAGGCTACTTAGTTGTTAAAAGAAAAATTTAACCTATTTCTACACACGTTTGTGTCCTCTCAACTCCCTCAACTCGATGTATAGCAGAAATTATTTCCCCTAGTTCCTCTAAATCATCGATCACAGCATACGCTATCACATCAACGGGTCCAGTAACAGCATGAGCCATCTTTATCTTATCTATCTTCCTAACCTTTTCAGCTACATCGACTGTGAAACCAGCTCTTACCTGTATTAAAATATACACTGAGGTAGCCATCAAGCAAAGAATATATCTTAACCTAAATATCTATTATCTTCCGCACCGGCAGTTATTTAGTTCCTAAAACTAGTTTAGCTTCTTAATATTTGAAGCTTTTTTAATTAGGCAGAGAATCGCCAGTCTATGAAATAGTGGTGTGAATGAAAGTTTTACTATCAGACCCTTTAGTCTCTTTTTCTTTATACGCTAAGATTGACTCCCTTCCGTCCCTAACAAGGATACCCTTTATCTTGTAAGGTACCTCGTTTGTGAACAATGCCTTCATAAGCATCTCCCTGAAGTCTTCTAACTCTCCCTCTAGAACCTTCTTGAGAGATATAGGAACTACTTCTCCAGATCGACCTAAAACATTGACCCAACACTTGTTTCTTTTAAGAAAAACTATCTTTACATTAAGCCCCTTATGCTTCGCCGCTTCGAAAGCTCTCTTGAATTTTTAATGCCAGTCTTCCATCTACGAAAGCCGTTATGAACCCTTTTTCTGCTCTCTCAGCTAGATCTTCAATTTTACTCTTTATGTTCCACTCGCCCTGTAAGTACCAGATAGGCGACTATTCCTCTTTCTACTCCTTTTGATAGCTTTTCAGCTTGATTACAACTTCTCTGCAATCCTATCTTGGATTTTTTTATTACATTATCTCTGATATCTCAATATTCTATATATTAAGAGTTTAATTATTATACACAATGCTGACTAGAGTAAAAATATTAATTAAAAATAACTTAACTCTATTGGTGAAAGAAGTGGTAAAATTCGGCCTCGAACTTGTCCCCCAAACAGCTATCGAGAAAATAGTTAATTATGCTATCCTAGCTGAAGAAGGAGGGCTAGATACCGTATGGATTACGGATCACTTCTATAATAGAAATACCTATGTCACATTGACAGCTATAGCCTTGAAGACAAAGAGGGTCCTTATAGGTCCGGGTGTTACAAACCCTTATGTGGTTAACCCTGTTTGGACAGCATCTGCTATAGCCTCTCTGGATGAGATCTCAGGTGGACGTGTGCTCTTGGGGATAGGGGCTGGGGATAGAGTTACATTGGAAAAACTATCTATCCCGCAAGCTGTACCGCTAGCCGCTATAAAGGAGAGTGTAACTGTTATTAGGGAGCTACTTAGGGGTAATAATGTAACTTTTGAAGGGAAGTTCTTAAAAATAAGGAACGCTAGGTTATCGTTTAAACCTGAGAGAGATGTACCAATCTATATAGGGGCGCAGGGGCCGAAGATGTTAAAGCTTGCAAGCAGGATAGGAGATGGAGTCTTAATTAATGCTTCCAATCCAAAGGACTTTGAGTACGCCTCAGAGATAATAAAGAAAGCCGCTGGCGATAGGCTTGACAGCTTGGATATAGTTGCCTACACTTGTTTCTCAGTAGATTATGATAGAGAAGTCGCTAGAAGTAAGGTCGTACCCATAGTAGCATTTATAGTTGCTGGAGCACCAGAGATGGTATTAGAGAGACATGGTATAAATAAGGATAAAGCAGCTAGGATAAAGGAGGCACTAGGTAAAGGGGACTTTAAGGAGGCATTCAAACATGTTACAGAAGATATGGTTAAGGCTTTTTCGATCTACGGTACGCCCGAAGATTGTATAGCTGCCATAGAGGAGTTGACAAAGGTTCACGTAACCCATATTGTTTTTGGTTCACCCCTGGGTGCAAAGAAGAAGAAAGCTATCGAAATAGTATCTAGGGAAATAGTACCCGCGTTTAAGTAATTTTCAATATTTTTTAGGCTCCAACCACCTACTTATACTAGCTAGGTGGAAAAATGGGTAAACGCTTACTGGAGAGTAGGAAATCGGTCATTATATCTCTAGTAGCAATCTTTGCAGCCCTACACGCCGTTCTAGGCATGATACCCGGTATATGGCGTAGCTGGATGATAGTTATAGAGCCACTTGAGGGCGTGATACTTGGTCCAGTAGGTGGGTTTATATCAGCACTAATTGGTGGACTACTAGCCAGGTTTATTCGGCCACGTACAGCTATTATGTACATCTTCGGTCTAGGAGAGCCTATAGGCGCATGTATAGCTGGCTTAGTGTTTAAGGGTAGGTATATTCTGGTGGTAGCAGTATATACCGTTATGTTAGCGGCATACTTTATTCACCCAGTAGGTAGGTCGCTACCAGCGTGGTGTCTCTGGGATGTCTATCTAGCCTATATAGCTGTCCTCTCACTCCCCATAATTTCCCGGATAAGTAAGGAACTTAATAAACCTGTGAGACTAATTATGTCAGCTTTTATTGGAAGTGAAGCTGATGTTTTGACAAGGATCTTCCTCTTTATCCCAGTAGAACTCTACAAAGTTATGGGTGTGCCAGAAGAGGCTTTACCAGCGATATGGGTTGCTGGTGCATTTGAGACACCAATCGAGGTTGTGATAAGTGTATTAGCTATAGTAGCCATAGGGGTACCTCTCTTAAGGACCCTTGATAAAAGTAGGATAATACAGTACCCTGTAACGTAGTTTTCCAGGTGATCGCATATAGGTGAGAAAATAAATGCTATTGAGGGGGATTTCCTCGAGACAAAGGAGGGACTTATATTCGATGTAAAGGGGCTTATTCATCCTCCAGGAAAAGTAATAGCTTTTGTACGTTATATCCCAGATAGCAGTGGTAAGAGGCTCAGGGGTCGCAGAGTATACAGGAAGGTATACTCCTTAAGTAATAGGGAGAATTATCTCAGGGAAAACTTCCCGGAGTACATGTACTGGGACCCAGTATTCAATACCTATGTACAGGCAGTACCATACGAGAGAATCTTAAGGCACTATAGATCTGTGGATAAATTGAGGGAACTACTTAATTCGGAGAGCCGTGATGAACTCGAGGAGCTTGCCGTTAGCTTAGCTAGACTAATTAGTAGTGAAGCCAATATTAGTACCTCATGTATAGGTGTTTCAGGCTCCATACTTGTAGGCTTACATAGTATTCAATCAGATATAGATCTCATTATTGTTGGAGAAAAAAATTCTAGAAAAGCCTATGATGCTCTTAGCTCCCTAATGGAGGAATCAATCCATGTTAGAAGATATACGATAGAGGAACTTAAGAGATTATATAGGTTTAGGCTCAGAGATACATTAATGTCCTTCGAAGATTTCATTAGGATTGAGAGGAGAAAAGTTCTTCAAGGTATATTTGGTGGAAGGGATTTTTATATACGTCTCGTAAAAACGCATGAAGAATATGGAGAGAAATATGGGGATAAAATTTACGTTCCCCTAGGTAAGCAAGAAATTAGAGCCCAGATAGTTGATGCTTCTGACTCTATATTTACGCCATGTAGATATGTGGTAGAAGTTAGAGATGTACTGAGGGGTCCCAAGGATATTAAAGTAGAGGAAATTACGTCGTTCAGAGGAAGGTTTTGTGAACAAGCACTAGAGGGAGAGGAAGTAATTGCTAGGGGTAAGCTAGAGAAAGTTATTAGTGAAGAGAAAATATACTATAGGTTACTTTTGGGCGGTGAAAGGGATCATTATATGATACTTAGCTAACTTAATAGAAGGGGTCTTAATGGAGTTTCGAGACGGAGATATTATTTTATCTAGGGATGGTTTCCTGTTCTACACACTTGGCTACTGCCATCCTAGAGATCGTGTCATTTCTTTCCTCAAGTATGTTCCTAAGAAGTATACTAGCCTTTTTCGGTTAGAGTGGCTAAGTTATAGATGGTTATTCAGGGGTGTAGAACTCCTACGCCCTAAGAAACTTTTCTCACCCAAAGTCTATTCAAGTATTGTAGAAACCTTTGAAAAGTATTTCCCACAGTATCTCCTTTACTCCAAGTATCTAGGGAAATATATCGTTAGCGTCCCCCTAGACTATGTATCGAAGGTATTCATCCCCGAGGAAGCTCTTAGGAGAATAAGGGAGAAAAAACATAGAGACCGGCTTGAAGAAAAAGCTTTAAGACTTGTAGAACTACTATCAGAGGAAAGCGAAGTTCCGATAAAGTTCTTCGGAATTCATGGATCTATTTGTTTAGGTATGCACAACGAGCAAAGTGATATAGACCTCACTGTCTACGGCTCTCTAAACTATAGAAAAGTTATTTACACCTTGAGAAGGCTTGAGAGGGAAGGAATAGTAAGACTTCTCAGAAGAAACCTACCTGAGACTATTAGGGGTAATACTGGTTTATTTGAACAAACTAGGTTTGTTGTCAATGCCGTTAGGCTTCACTCGGAGATCAGTTGCGACGAGATTGAATGTAAACCCCTAGGTGAGGTGGTTGTCGAGTGCATAGTTACCGATTCGTCAGAATCTATGTTTAGACCAGCTACATACGGAGTTACTAGGTGTAAAGTGCTTAGTGGAGACTCTAGAGCTAGCGGTTGCAAACAGGTTATCTCCATGATCGGTTTATATAGAGGGGTAGCATCTAAGGGAGATACAATTATCGCTAAAGGCATGTTAGAGGAGTGTAGGGGAGATGAAACGTTTTATAGGGTGTTTATTGGTTCAGGAATTAGTGAGGAATACATAGGTTTGGTGCTGAAGTGATTACTGTGAAGCCTAAGGACAGAGACTTTGTAGAGACCATTGAGGGATTTTTCTTCTGTATAATTGGTTACCTGCATCCCCCCGATAAATATACAGCATACCTGAAGTACATACCCTCCAGAAAAGGTAGGTGGGGACATGAGACAAAATATAGGCGCGCCCTAGAGTATTATCATGCCCTAAAAGTTTACGAAACAATATCTTTTCTCGAGGAAAACTATCCACACTACGTATATTTTTGTCCAGTGAGACACATCAAAATCTCTATGGTACCCCATGGAATGGTTAAGAAATACTATAGTTCACAAGCTAGGTTACAAGAGATCATTTCTGGAGGGGAAAGGGATAGATTAGAGGAGGAAACTTACCTCTTAGTAAGGGAGTTATCAGATATAAGTGGTATAGATATCGCAGATTTCGGGGTAACAGGGTCTATACTCATAGGAATACATAACCCTAGTTTCTCCGATATAGATCTTACAATACATGGTTTAAGGGAGGCTCACAAAATTAGGGAAGTCTTACTTGAAATAAGAGAAGGGATACATCCCTCCTTAAAACCTCCTTCGAGAGAAAAGATATCTGAGTGGATAAATAGGTTTTCAAAGCAATTCGGCCTAGAATATAGATATGCTAGAACACTTGCCTACAGGCGGTGGAACTACATGCTTTATAGAAATAGGTTCTTCTCGATACACCCTATCAGGAAAGACGAGGAAATAAATGAAGACTATGGAAGAAGAATATACTACCCTGTGGGCGTTGTCGAAGGAGAAGCTACGGTAGTAGACGCTAAGGAATCATTGTTCCTACCAGCAATATATAGGGTAGCTAATGTAAGGACTGGAGAAGACGAGAAATATGATGTACGTGAAATAGTGTCCTATGAGGGTGTTTTCTCCGGTATAGCCTATGAGGGGGAGAGAATAAGGTTTAAAGGAAAACTTGAGAAAGTTGAGGAGAGAGGCAAGACATATTATAGAGTGGTTCTAGGGACGGCTGAGGTCAGCGATAACTTTGTAGTTCCGGTGTAAGATATGTTTTTGTGTAGAGACCGTGATGCCCCAGTAACTAAAGAAGGTATTATTTTCCGTGTACTTGGCTATGACCATCCACCTAATGCATGTATATGTGATGTGGAGTATGCACCAGCATCTATCTACCAATCACAAGACCCTCGGGCTCCCAGAGGTAAATCCGGGGCAGAATACTATAAGTTCTATTTTGATCAAGGACTCAATTTTGTGAAAAAAAGATTCCCCCAATACCAGGTATATAGCTATATACATAGCGAGAAGCTCGTAGGTTTATATAGGGAACATATATATGAGCTACGTAGACCAGATGAAAAACTTAGATCCATATATTATTCTGAGATAGATGATCCGCTTTTAAATACTATGAGGAAAGTCCTCGATAATATCCTAGATGTTACAAGCCTTAAACTGAGGGATTTTGGCGTTTTTGGTTCACTGCTACATGGCTTCTATAGCGTAAAGTATAGTGACCTCGACTTCATTATCTACGGATCTAAGCAACTACTGGAGCTTATTGATGCACTATTCTCTCTATACAAAGATCCTTCTTCAGGCTTCATGAATGAGTATTGTGGCTCAGAACCCCCGGATTCACGATACAAGAGATTTAGGGATTACCACGTGGACGAGTATATGTGGCATCAGAAGAGGAAAATGATATATGGCATGTATAGAAGAGCTTGGAGACCAATTAAGGTAGAGTTTGAGCCCGTAAAACGTTACGAGGAAATAAAGAATGAATACCCTATGATTAATTTGATAAGAAAAATAGAGATGGTTGAGGCAATAGTTGAAGTAATTGATTCCTCTCAGTCATATTTTATGCCCTCAATATACTATATAGAGGTACTAGACTCCAAGGATATTCCAAGCGATGTAGACGTTAAGAGAATAGTTTCATTTGTTGAGGAATTTAGGATGCAGTTGAAAGAGGGGGAAAGAGGATTTGTTAGAGGATGGCTTGAAGAAGTAGAGAAGAAAAATGGAGAAGTATTTTATCAAATAACCCTTAGTTACTGTCCACAATATTCACAGCTTATCCTTAAGTCGATAAATAACGGTTAAGAGTAAAAAGAAGGTTCTCTAGAGGGGTTTTGGAACTGTTTTATGAAACTGTGTTAAAATATGGTTTTTGTGTCTTTTTGGGTCTTTTTAAGGCTATTAGGTGTGTTGGTGTTGTGTGGATAATACTTATTGGGTAATACTTATAAATTCTTGAGAATATGGATTTACCTGTATTTCGACCCTGGTGAGGATGGCTAGGGCTATGAGTACTAGGTGAATCTGTGTTCGATGAGGGGAGTGGGCTCAGCAACTACATATAGCGTACAGCAACCCCCCACCCCAACAGTCAGGCACAGAAGAAAACAAGCCGTAATAACCCACCCCGTATCAAAATGATACGGAGTAAGGAAACGGTATAGACTGCTCTAGCATCACCTACTACCCTAGTAATTCAAGTATTTTCTTCATCATCTGTGGGAGAGCTGAGGGATCTGTCCCAGTAACTAATTTTCCCTCAACCTCTACCTTCTTCCCAGTGTATTGTGCTCCAGCATTCACTAAATCATCCTTTATGGAGAAAAATCCCGTAACTCTCTTACCTTTAACGATACCAGCAGATATTAAAACCCAGGGACCGTGACACACAGCCCCAACAACTCCTCCTTTCCCATAAACCCCCTTAACAAACGATAATACACCGCGGTGCCTCCTAAGACGATCAGGCGCATAACCCCCAGGTATGAATACTGCATCATATTCTTCAGGATTCACCTCATCTACACTAAAATCTGATTTAAAGCTTAACCCAACTTTACTTTTAAATTCTCCTTTTCTTGGCCCAACTAGATGTGCTTCGAAACCCGCTTCAAGAAACCTATAGTAGGGATAAATTAACTCCCTCTCGTCGAAATAATCCTCAATCATAACGGCAACTTTCCTCATATTCTACACCTGATCCTACTAGACTCTAGGAGGTAATATCTGTTGCTAATCTTTTAATGCAGTAACCTAGTTTGTAGTTTCTAGAGACTATATAGTATTCCTAGGTGGAGACTATAGCTAGTCGCAGTGATGATCCTCAGCTTCCACGGGCATTAAAGCATACCTAACTGTTAATACGCCACTAATTCTTCTCAGCTGGGCAACCATGTTCTTTATATCCGCCCAGTGGCCAGCTATACTTAAGACCTCCATACACAGGTTCTTTCTTAAATGGAGATGGGAAATAGCTCTAATAAGACCCAGGTAATTATGTTGAACCTCTATAACCTCCTTTGTTGTCTCCCCCCTACCATGGTCATAGTATATGATTATTGCACCAGCTACATTCTCCTCGGGAACCAGTACTTCACTCTCATACCTCAGAATAGCATCTGTTACAATCCTCGATCTATTCTTTATCCCAAGTTTATTAAGTATCCTTTCAAGTGCTTCATAAGCTTCATCCGGTATAGTAATACTTATTCTCTTCAACACTAAACACCTCTCTTAGGTACATCCATTACCTTCCCCCCAGTCATCGCGACAATATCCTTAGGCTTAAGTTTTAGCAGGTGTCTAGTGGATCCCCCACCAGTGAAAACGTACCTATTGTTAAGCACCTCCCTATCAATGATTACACTAATTCTATTCTTGTGGGCAAAGGGGGGAATTGCTCCAGGCTCATAACCCGTTATCTCCACGACTTCCTCTCTCCTAGCTAACCTTAGGTGCTTGAAACCTAAGATCCTAGCCAATGCATTCTGCTTAACCTTTCTATCAGCTCTTACAACAACTAAGACAGGCATACCATCATCGCTAATAAATAGTATACTTTTCGCAATATTCTCTAGACTTATACCTAGGCTCTCGGCGGCCTCTTTACTCGTAGCAGCCTTTGGAACCTCTACTAGCTCAGCATCCAAACTATGAGCCCTTATGTACTCTGCTAGGTATGAATAGTTATACAAGAGTTTACACCTTTTCCTTTAACCAATTACCTATGTACTCCGCTAACCATTCATTCCCTACAAACATTTGTGTTCCATGGGCAGATCCCTCGAGAACCTTAAATTCTTTAACTCCACTCGCCAACCCATATAGCTTTTCACACGTTACGTATGCTTCGGCGTCCCCTTTAGCTGCTATAAACAATACTGGCCTCTCGCCGTAGCACTTCATTAAATCTTCCGAGATAGGTACGTGGTAGGCGAAGCCGGGCGACAATAGGACTATAGCTCTTATTCTCTCATCTATACATCCAGCACGTAGAGCTGTGTTAGCGCCGATACTAGCGCCAATAACAAATATCCTGTCTTTATCTATATCACCCCCCTTCTCCTGGAGGAGAAAATCGATTGCACCTTTAACATCGTTCTCCATAGCTGCGAATTCCTTAGCCGTAAACTGTCTATATGTTAACGATTTACCATCCCTAGTTGTAGACTCCCCATGCCCCCTTAGGTCGATTGCTAGAACCGCAAAACCCATTTCATTCCATGTCTTAGCTACAGTCCTCCACGTGTACCTAGTTCTCCCATACATATGTAACAGTATGAGTACAGGAGCTGGCTTAGTGGGTGGAGCTAGGTATGACCCAACAATAACCCAGCCATCGCTAGTCTTGAACTCTATCTTCTCGCCGAAGCCTTCCTTCGCCCCCTGCTGTGACACAAAGTACCCTGCTGCTAGGAGAGCTAGGATGGCTACAGCGGCTATAAGCCCAATATATCTTCTCTCCATAAGGTTTCACCAAAATATAGATTAGCGAACAAATATTTTTCTTTAGTAGAAACAGGTAGCTAGGCATCAACTATAATATCCTCATTATTTCCCCAATATTCTGTCTTATGATTCTATCAAGCTCTGAGGGATATATTCCGGCTTTATCTACACTATCCCTATATATCTCCTCTAGGGAGAGATACTGCTCCTCCCTTGACAACCTAGCTGGCATCTCTACTCCTCTAAGTGAGGGTAGAATCCTCAGAAAACCCAGGTGGATATAATCTAGGACGACGAGGGTTTTCACAAACCCTACTGAGATCAAGAAATCGCTTGCAGAAACCAAACCCATACCTCTTATCTTCCCAAATCTACTCAGGGAAATAAATCTCCTAGCCTCTACCTCGCGGAACCTTGAGTCGAAGTCTTGGCTACATAATAGACACTCCCTGTCCAGGTGAATATTTATTCTATCTAGCAGTACGAACCTCTCCTCATCTAGATACACTATATTTCTGTTCAGGAGGTTCTGGGCTATGTACTCAGACAACTTAGCGTAGAACTTTACGTTATTTTCCCTCAAAACCCTAGCTATATGCGTAGTTAACGCATATATACCTCCTCTACTATAAACCTCCCTTAGTACGTGTAGAGAGAGCTTACCTCTACTCTTATCTATAGTAGCTGGAAAACCTATACTACATATTTTCGAAACCAGGGTCAGCCATAGCTCATCGTCATCTAGCACCCTCCATATACCGTAGCTAGGTATAACAGTCTCCTTCCTAAATTTCTCTACAATCTTCCTTATCAGTCCCCAGTCTTCATCGGAGAGTACATGTACAGGCACTACACACACCTAGGTATGTAGGTGGGAACCCGTTCATAACTACACTACAATATAAATTATATTATTATGGCTTATAGAATAGTTTAGCCTAGAAAATATGTGGTTGCCTGTGTTTTATTTTTTCGATATTTGGGAATTGTGTGTATGGGCTTCTTTCTCAACACCCATTTACTGGTCATGGGGTTATTGGGGGCTACATCCCCACACACCACTAGGTACGGGTTACGGGGTTACGCCATAATTGGGCACTATGCCCTGAGGGTACACGTCTATACTAGCTT
>JALURH010000207.1 GCA_027017025.1 Thermofilaceae archaeon | reverse complement strand
GCAGTGAACCACTCTTCGCCGAAGGGAGGGCAATGCTCCCGTAGGCGGGGAGAAAGGGGATGCATAGCCGTGATGAACCCAACCGTGCCCGATACCGTTTGACACAGCTTGATACATGAAGACACGATTCGGGTGAACGGCATCTAAGCGTAGTAGAGGTAGATGTAGTATTTATGGATGAGAAGATAGTATTGGTTGAGGTACTATCTCGTGTTAGAGCCTCAGATGTAGCTATATTCGAGAAGAAGGCTGAAGCTTATGCTGAGAGGACGGGGAGGAAGGCCTGATGGATTAGTTTGGTATCACCTTCACGGACAAAAGGCTCTAGCTACGGCCAATAAGCTTGGAGTAGAGATCTACGTAAAGTAGAATTGCCTAGACACCATCTTTTAAAGTATTCTGGAGATTATAGTTGTTAAGGTATGCCGTTCATCTGGTGCAAATTACTTAACAGATGTCACCATAGACCACAAAAGCTATCACTAAACGTATAGGTATTTACTTAGTTGCATATATGATAAGTAGGATACTGAACACTACTGCTATAGCCGATAGGAAGTAAGGAGCCGCCGGGAAGAATTCTTCTGCAAGAAAACCAGCTATCGCTGGAGACGCTATAGTTATAATCCTCCTAACACCAGCTATACCGCCTAGCAACGTCCCCTTCTTATCCTCCGGTATCCTAGAGAACAATATATCCATGAAGAAGGGATCCATTATCGCGTAGCCAGCTGAAGCCAAGAAAGCTGCTAGAAGCGCCAACGCGAGAGTACGGGTATAAACTAGAGTAATATCTGAGAGACAGGATAGGGTAAGCCCTAAAACAACCATATACCTACCTCTCTCCTTACTAACCCTCAGCAGAGGGAGTGAGAAGACTACTACAGCTAGGGCTGCGATCGCCTCATATAGTGAGACCTCAAATAACCCACCGCCCATCACCTCCCTAAATAGGTTCACTAAGACGAGGGGCGGAGCTATTGAGGCAGATAAACTAACCAGTACCAATGCGAGAGCTACTGGATAGAAGCTACGCGGTATAGCACCCCTAACCCTACTCTTCTCTCGGGGACGGGTTACCTCAAGCCTAGGTAGCCAACGTAGAGGTAGGAGAGAGTAAAGAAAAGATAGGAGAGCTACAACGAGTAGGCCTATAAGCATAGTTTCGTAGGTTGGGGAAACAACGCCTAGGACATAGCCTATAACTGGGTAAGATATCGCTTGGGAGCTAAGAGGTAGAATATTGTGGTAAACATAGGCTTTCTCCCTTATCTCCCCAGGGTATGCTCCATACTCGTAGACAGCGTAAACCGGGTAAAGACCGAAGCCTATTCTCTCAACAATTGCGCCAGCAAGAACCCAGATAACGTTCCTAGTTGTAAACGCTAGGTAGTAGAGTAGGTAGGATGTTCCATCTATTAAACTTATAATAGCCATTATAGTATTTGGAGAGCCTCTATCAAGCCACCTACCCACCAGGAAATTAAGGCACGCATTTATAGCTGACCCAACTGTAAATATAATACCTGCTTCAGCAACACTTAAGCCTGATTCAAGCATAAGGTAGGGGACAATATACCATACGAAGAGTAGTGGTGTAACCATACAGTGGTAGAGAATATATCTCTTCGCAGCTAGGGGCAACATACGCCAGTATCTAAGCAAAGCTATCACCTAGGTAGGGTGATATTAAAAAGATAACCAACTTTTTTCTTTAACTTCTTGCTATAAAACTAATTTTAATAATCCCTACCTCTAGTTTTATAGCCAATTTTGTCTAACTTCTATTTACTATAGGTAAAATTGTTCCACCTAATATGGTATATTATGATCTTTCCCTAAATACCGCTACATAATGCTAGACTTATAACCCTAATGCTATACCGACTCCATACCTCTGCGCCAAATTATTCAATAATTTTACCTCCTCAGTAGAAAAAGGTATCCCCCTTTTGAGCCTCTCTTCCTGCACCCTATACTCTCTCTCCCCAGGCAGTAGTATCTCCCCGAAGCCTTCTGCCTTCTTAACACTCTTTATTTTTGAAATATACTCATCTATTTCGGATAGAAAGTCCTCTAGAGACCTTAGGGAAGATATATCTACCGCTATAACTAGAGCCCCTACATTCGACTCCCTACTATAATCATGTACCGCACCTACCCCACCATTAAATCCTGAGCCAGATAAGACCCCAGATAGTATATCAACCATTAATGCCAAGCCATACCCCTTATACCCCCCTAGTGGTAGTAGGAGCCCTTCTAGAGCCTCCCTAGGGTTAGTTGTAGGCTCCCCCTCCCTACTTAAGGCCCAGCCCAAAGGTATTTCCTCTCCCCTAGAGGCGGCTAAAATAATTTTACCCTTTGAGACCTGTGAGGTAGCCATATCCAGTATGATAGGGAATTTTCTCGATGGTACACCTATGCATATAGGGTTTGTCCCTATCAATGCCTCTCTACCTCCCCATGGAGGCATAGAGGGGGCAGCATTGGTTAAGACGATAGCCAACTTATTTTCCCCTACGATCTGTAAAGCATAGTAGGCTAACATACCCATATGGTTAGTTCTCCGTATAGATGCTAGGCAGATACCGTACTTACTGGATCGCTCTAAACATTCCTTAACAGCATATACCCCGCTTACTTGTCCAAAACCATTTCTACCATCAATAAGTAGGGATGCTCCTCTATCTACAACTATCTCGGGATCCGAGTCCATATCTATGAGGCCCAGTTCTACCCTCTCCACATAGTTTCTTAGAAGTCTCTTTACGCCATGCGACTCCACTCCCCTCAGATCGGCACATACAAGACAGTCCGCGACTATACATGCCTTCTCCACGCTTACTCCAAGCTTAACAAATAAGCTTTCTACGAAAAACTTTAGTTCCCTATGATCTATGTATATTTTCTCCATACACTATTGGGTAAGTACAACGTGTTATAAAGCTGAATCCCCAACACAATAGGTTAGATAAAAGGATTTTATATAGGAAGTGGGTGTAATTATGGGACCATGACCTCCAGAATCCTCTTTGTTAACGCAAAACTCAGGAAACTCGCTAAGGAGGAGAGTCTAACATTCAGGTTCAGGAAAGCATTAGAGGAGTCGAAGCTCGGTGAGATCATCCAGGAGGGAAATACTGTAGCAATTAAGCTACATGTAGGGGATCTAGCTGGAGGCGGCCATAGGTTCATTAGACCACTTTTCGTAAGGATCCTAGTGGAATACATTAAGTCCCTTAAAGCTACTCCCTTCCTAACCGATACATGGGGCCTTAAACACGTACTGGCCGGCTTAAGGAATGGTTTTAACTACGCTACTATTGGTGCACCACTTATACCCTCAAACGGTATAAAGGAGAATTTCTACTACGAGGTTAAGCTAGAGAGGTACCTCAGGCTAAGTAAGATCCAGGTTGCTGGCAACATCTACGACGCTGATGTCCTAGTTAACCTCTCACACCTTAAGGGGCACAGCTCCTGCGGCGCTGGAGGCGCTATAAAGAATATTGCAATGGGCTGTACAAGCTATGGAACTAGGGGCGAGATCCATAAACTAGAGAAGTTAGACAATATTGGGAGAGCATTCCAGGAGGGGCTAGCGGATGCCGTAAAAGCTGTCCTAAAAAATAAGTTAGGCAAAGTTTTCCACATAAACTTTGTTATGGATATTCAACCAACATGTGACTGTGCCTCGTGGTCTGATCTACCTATAGTGCCTGATATAGGTATCCTCCTATCAGAGGATATAGTTGCCGTAGAGTATGCTAGCCTGAGGCTTATAGATGAAGCACCAATTATGCCCGGCTCTATAGCCGAGAAAGTAGGTATCAAGGAGGGGGATAATAAATGGTTTAAGATACATAGAAAGGATCCTTATATCCAGGTTGAAGCATGCGAGAAACTAGGGTTAGGTACACGTAGCTACGAGCTAGTAGAGGTGTAGTGATGCCTAAGGTGGAGGTAGACCTAGAGAAGTGTATAGGTTGTGCTACCTGCTTTAACGTGTGTCCATCAAATGTTTTCATTATTAGGAAGGGCAAATCCTATCCAGTTAATGCTGAGAACTGTGTAATGTGTAGAGCATGTATAGTGCATTGTCCTGTAGACGCTATAAGGATAGCGCATAGGGAGCAGAAGTCAGCAATAAGTAGGCTCTATGGAGAGGCATAGGTTCCCCCATAGAGGTGGTGATATAAGTAGGTATGTTTCTTAGATTCTGGTGATGCATTGGATAGGTTTAAGGCGATTCTAGTAGTACTAACATTATTTGTATTTATTAACTCTATTCTTATAGTAAAAATATTCCTGGAGCTAGATACTAGGCTGGAGAAAATCAGGTGGGAACTTAAAGCTCTGAGAAATGAATTAGAAGGGATAAAGTCTCTACTTATACTTAAAATAGGGGAATATGATACTAAGCTTAGGGAAGTTGGGAGAAGCCTAAAGGATATAGAAAATAGGTTTAGGCTTGTTGCTTTACGCAGTATCAAGGCCTATATCATCAATGAATTTCGCGTAAGTACAACATATTACCAGGGTTTAGCTAGGGGAGACAATTACTGGTATTTTTCCGACAAGGACGCAATATTTATGGTGGAGGGATTTAACAAGGATATATACTCGGTATACCCCGCTATCCCCGAAGACCTACGGAGCAAAGGATACAACCATATTGGCGATATAGACTACTTTAATGGCATAATTTTCGCCCCCCTAGAAGACGTATATTATCGTAAACCAGTAGTAGCTCTATATAACGCTAGTAATCTATCCTTCATCAGGGTTATCGGCCCTTTACCGCAGAGCCATATGCCGTGGGTAGCTCTCGATAGCAAAGGCCACATATATAGCTCAGAATTCAGTAACGTAGGGGAAATTAAGGTCTATGACATGAGTGGAAACCTTATTCAAACTATAGAGTTGAATGCTACTCTCCAGAGGGTGCAGGGTGGCTGTATACTCTACGACACCTATCTCTTCCTCTCAACGGATGATGGAGGAGACTGGATATATGCCGTAGATATAGTTACTGGTATTGTCCAGAGAATTATAGCGGTAAAAAACCCCTACGAAGGAGAGGGGATCGAGTGTAAGGGAACTAACCTATTTTTCCTCGTAGGGACACCTAGCGATATACCTAATAGGCTGTATATAGTTAAGTTACTACCTAGGGAATAGTAGGGAATTAGATACTAGGATTTATAAACCTATACGGAAAACTTTCTTAGCTCATGTTGGTGGGGGGTATGTTCACAATATATCTACTATCCTTCATAATATCTATTCTCATGTCCCTACATATACCTATTATTGCTGTCTATGCCCTAGAGATAGATATCCCACCCTACGAGATTGGGTTGATTAGTGGCTTCGGATCCCTAGTCTACGCCTTAAGTTCCCCCCTCTCAGGTATTATCTCAAGTAGGGTTGGTGAGAAATGGACTATAATTATATCCTTCACGTTACTTTCCCTATCATATATCTTATTCCTATCCGCAAAGAATTCAGCGGTACTTACAGCGATATTTGCTCTATCCTTACTCGCATATGCTATATTCTGGCCCGCTGTTGAATCCTTTGTATCCCATAGTGGTGGATCTGTAGCAGCTTTCTCCTCTGCTTGGAGTTCCGGCACTATCGTGGGCTCTATTATCGTTTCACCCCTAATAATCGTACCTAAAAGTATCGTTTTCCTGGGGATGTCTATTGCCACTCTAGCCCTCGTCTCTGCTGCCGCTAAGCTGGGTAGAGTTGATACAGAGGTATATACATTATCTCTCAGCGATATAGCTAGAGGTATTCTCGGGGCTCCACACGCATGGATATGGGCTTTCTCCTACTCAGCTATTCTAGGCAGTATCTTCGCTTTCTACCCCATTATAGTAGAGGTATGGAGCCTACCTGTGTGGTATGTTTCCCTAGTGTTCTTCTCAGTTACTGGCGCGAGGACACTAACATTTATGTTCTATAATGTGCTCCCAGCGGTGGTTGCTTCTCCCATTGCTGGAAGCCTCTTTATAGCTTCAGGCTTTATTCTACCATATATACGTGATCCACCCCTAGTAGTACTCTCTTCGCTAATAGTTGGGGCTGGCGTAGGTATACTATATGGTAGAGCATTGTCGGTAGCTTTCCACTCAGGCTCTAGGGATCGTAGGATCTACACAGGGCTCTTCGAGTCCTTCATAGGCTTCGGCTATACCGTGGGTCCAGTTATAGCTGGAGTAGCCTCCACTCTATCGCTAGACCTAGCTATACCTACAGCGACTCTAGTATCGTTTCTTGCAGCATTTTCCTCAAGTACATTAGGTAAACCTAGGAGTTAATAGCTAAAGGATTCTTTCCTCAAATATTTCCATAAATTCTTTCTCCCTAACATCTATACAGACTCCTGCGTTCGGCTCCCTATCCTCTAGTTGGATAGTAAGCCCCCTCGTATATTCTCCATGTGTCTCTACAACTATATGTGAGGGAATAATTTCTACTAGGTCTTCATTGAAGGTAGCTGCTATAGCTAGGGGGTCGTGGAGTATTGGTAAACTACTATGTGTATTTAGCCATGCTCTTAGATACTTTGAGAGAACACTAACCGGCATATAATTACTTGAAACAATCCTATTAACTAGGTCTTTACCCATAATGCATCTTAAAGTTACGTCTAGACCCACCATAGTTATTGGTATACCAGATGAGAAAACTATTGACGCTGCCTCTGGGTCAGACCTTATATTATACTCAGCTACTGGGCGAGAAATACAGCCCCCCATAACAACTAGCCTCGTTTTATCGGCGATCCATGGGTCCCTAAGTAGGGCAAGGGCTATGTTTGTCTGCGGCCCTATAGCAACCAACGTTACTTCCCCTTCCTCCTCTACAATCCTTGTGATTAAATCAACTGCATGTTCCCCCACTATGTTCCTGAATTCCTCATTTCTCCCCAATACAACTGACTGGTTGGGAACATAGGTGGGTTTAGGCTCTAGTATAGGTTTCGTTGCTCCAGCAGCTACCGGGATATCTTCCCTGCCATACGCTTTAAGTATCTTTGCTGCTAGCCTAGCTCTGATATCTGTTCTACCATATACTGTTGTAACAGCCTTTACGTCGAGCTCTGGGGAGCTAAGCGCGAAGGCTAGTGCTAGAGCATCATCTATATCATCCCCTATATCTGTATCAATAACAACCTTCAGCGACATTTATCCTCAAATCTAGATACCATGCTACCAGTTAAATCACTGGCGGAAACACATGTCTCTAGACACGTACAATACAGACATTGTTCCTATACCGCTCTGTCGATAAGACTCGACACTTAGTTAAGAAAACTGGGTTACTGATTCTATCTGCTGTCGTCTACAAAAACATGATATCTGTCGAGTAAGCTAATACTCTGGGTGGAAACACGGTATCTGAGGATGAACTCAGCTATGTCTTTCAGGCGCTTGCCCACGAAACCAGGAGGAAGATAATAAAGATCCTAGGCGAGAAAGGCGCTATGGCGTTTACAGAGCTCATGAAGGAGATAGGTATAGAGGAGACAGGGACATTCGGTTTCCACATCAAACGTGTAGAGGAGCTTATTGAGCGGGAAAAGAATGGTAGATATAGGCTTAATTCCCTAGGCAGGTTAGCGTACAAGGTCCTGGTTTTTGGGGAGAAAGGGAGAGCTTTAGGGGGATTGGCTGAAACCGAGGCTGCCTATAAGATCTTAAGGGGAGATAAAGTTGTCGTAGATAGGGAGCTACTTGAGAAATATGGTAAAGTAGGTTTCGAGGACATAGATATACTTGTGTTTAAACACGATGTAGATGGGGAGCTTTTCAAAAACGCAGTGCTCTATATAAGGAATACGAGTAAGGTAGTTATCCCCAAACGCCTAGTGAAAGTTATCTATAGTAGAGTGGAGCATGGCTGCAAAGAAATTATTGTATATGAGGGTGAGACTTCGGGAAGGTGGCTAGCTCTAGAGACCGAAAACCTCGAGAAGATTAAGTCTATCCAGAATTTTGGTGAAATGGTTTTAACTAGGGGGAAGCTGGAGAAACTTAGGGGTGAGGGAATAAAAACTAGGATAGATAATTACGGTATCCTAGTCTTTGGGGAAGATATAGACAAAGAATTATTTAATGAAGTCGTATACTCGGTAAACTCCTACGGCGTCATATATGCACCAAAACATCTGTACACATCTATTATGGAGAAAACAGATAGTGTTTCAGGGGTTGTAAGGGATATAGAGGATTGGAGAAAGAAGTAGTTTGGTAAATAACTTATTTAGGGACCTATATGTCCAATACTGGTCTGCACTATCACATACTTTAGTCCCATTTC
>JALURH010000206.1 GCA_027017025.1 Thermofilaceae archaeon | reverse complement strand
ATATACAATATACTCATATCATTTAATATAGTTCTACCCGCTAATGCTCAATTGGTATCGGCAAAACTAGTATTAACGCTAAGGGGTTTATACTATTTTAGTGATGCCGGGACAACTAGTAAAAAAATATATGTCTGCAGAGTACTCGAGAGTTGGGGCGAGTATACAGTTACATGGAATAATCAGCCAAGTAGTATATGCTACGGTTATTTCAATGTTTTAAACACGGATTCTGCGGGTAAAAAATACGAGGTAGATGTAACTAGTATAGTTAAAAAATGGCTAGATGAGGGATATCCAAACTATGGTTTTAAGTTAGTAGGCGATAACCAGATTGGAGTTGTTAACTTATGGGCTAAAGAGGCGTCGGCGGCCGATAGTAGGCCAAAGCTGGTGATAACCTATAAAATACCCGCAGTAGATGTTGATGCAACCCCTTCATCCGTCACAGTAAAACAGGGTGAAAGCGCTACCTATCAGGTATCGGTTACAGCTTCAGATTATACTGGAAACGTGCAGCTAAGCTTGACAGGTCTACCTTCGGGCTCCGCCTACTCTCTTAACCCTAATAGTGGCACACCGCCCTTCAACTCAATATTAACTGTAACGACTTCAGATACAACTCCTCCAGGCACCTATACCTTAAAAATAAAGGCTCAGGGAACAGGGGTACAGGACACCAAAAAGGTAAAACTGGTAGTTACTAAGAAGGGAGATTTCGATATCATATTAAACCCGTCATCTCTATCTTTAAAACAGGGTGGAAGCGCTAATGTCAATATCCAGGTAGTTCCTATCGAGAGCTACGATGAAACAGTAACCTTATCTCTCCCAACGGTGCCTTCCGGGATCACAGCTACACTAGGTACTAATACCTTAGCCCCCGGGGCCTCTACGACCCTCTCTATCCAGCTATCCGATACCATAGCGCCTGGAACATACAATATAGTCGTTAAAGGAGTATCGGATGGGATAGAGCATACGAAGAGTTTAACAATTAACGTTGAGGAGGAGCCTTTCGACTTCACGCTAACTCTAACCCCGCAGACAATAGAGGTAAAGCAGGGAGAAGAGGTCTCTGTGACCGTTAAACTGGTTCTAGCCTCGGGCGCTACGAAACCTGTGTCTCTATCGCTCTCAGGTCTACCTCCAGCCACGTCGTATTCCTTCAGCCCGGAAACGGTTACACCCACTGGATCCTCTACTTTAACTATTCAAACCACTAATTTGGAGGGTTCCTACTCGGTAACTATACATGGGGTAGCAGACGGTATAGAGAAAACCGCTAACCTAAAGCTAAAAGTCATAGTTGAGAAATTTGATTTCGAGCTATCTGTTCAGCCGACAAGTGTTGAGATAGAGCAGGGGGAGACTACTACTCTCGTAGTTAAGGTGACGTTGACTAGTGGAGAGCCAGAGGATGTAGCTCTATCGCTTATGGGCTTGCCTGCCGAAGCAACCTATGTATTTAATCCGCCTGTAGTTACGCCTAGCGGAAGCTCTATATTAACGATAAACGCAGGCTCCGCAAAAGGTACATTCACCGTCTTAGTTAAGGGTAGTGGTGGAGGGGTAGAAAAATCGACGGTATTCACGATTACCATCAAGGAGAAAAAATGTATAATAGCGACATCTACCTACGGCTCCGAGGTTGAGCCAGAGGTAGAGTTCCTCAGGGGGTTTAGAGACAACATAGTGTTAAGTACTTACGCTGGGAGAATGTTTTACTCAGTTTTCAACCCATTCTACTACTCTTGGAGCCCATATGTGGCTCACTACCTAAACGAGAATCCACAGCTGAAACCCTATATGAGGGTAATACTGTACCCATTGTTAGCATCACTAAAAATATCCGCTATAGCTGCTGTACCATTGATGCCCTATAACCCGGAGCTAGCTGTCTTCTTAGCCGGCGCTATAGCTTCAACGCTGATCGGCTTAGCATATTTTGGGCTTCCAACCCTAGTTGTAAGGAAGAAGATGAAGAGGAGAGAGTTAATGGTGATACTAGTGTCCTTAGCGTCGGCTATCTTCTCCTCGATAGTGTCCGAGCTCCTGGCATTAGACATATTACTAGCGTTATCGACGTCGATCTACGTTCTAGCATTCATAGCTATTGGGGCCTATATTCTACCCCTACTGTTGCTCCAGACCTATAGGCGGCTCAACATTAAATTTTAACATTTTTTCCCATATTTCACCTCTAGATTCTAAAAAGGATCTAATAGTATCATAGTAGTTGGTATCCGTTTGTCCCTATTGTTTCATTTCGTTAGCTGTAGCATTTTGTGTTAACGATAGGGACTTCCACCTCGCCCACAACCCTTTCTTGAGGGCTGTAGGGTCGTGGGTAGTATTTGAGGCTAAGGGCACGGGCCTCACATCTACGCTTTATAGAGCTTAGAGCAATGCCTCAATCACCCAGCCTCCAATACAAAAAATACGATTTAAAACACTCAAAGATTACTGCCCTCTACACCAACATAAGATATAAAAAAAGTAAACGTGGAATTAGGTTAATTCCTCCCCGAAGGTGCTTCTATATAGTCTCGCAGAGAAATCGTAGCTGAGTTCCTCGAATAGCTCTGGGAAATCCTTCATGACTTTCTCCCTACTCCT
>JALURH010000205.1 GCA_027017025.1 Thermofilaceae archaeon | reverse complement strand
CAAGACTAATACCCAAGCAAATTCTATCAAGAGAAAACATACCTATAGATGTTAGAGAGGCTCTTTTCTCCGCCAAGAAAGAGCTACACGCTGCTGAAGACCAACTAGTCTGGATCAGGAGTAGGAGTAGAGAGATAATTTATGCTATAACGGAGATGGCTGAAGCCCTAAACCTTGAGGTGAAAATAGGTCTTCCTATCTTAAAAACTATAACTAAGGAGTTAGTGGAAACTCTAAGGAAAAGCGAATACGTTGAAGCAACTCTGGAGAACGATGGGAAAATAAAGATCGAGAAAATAGTTGCTGTAGACGGCAAGCATTAATATCTACAGATAGTATTATCATAAAAACAAATACTATAGTAGTTGAGGTGCGTTATTTGATAAAAAAGAGAAAAAAGAGAGGAGCTGTACGTGAACGTGATCCTATTAAAGCAAAATATAATAAAATGAGATATCAAGCTATCCTTATGTTAGTAGTAGGGATAGTTATTGGCATCCTCATAGATTTCCTCCTCTACGGATTAGCCTCCAACGACTT
This sequence comes from Thermofilaceae archaeon, assembly GCA_027017025.1. Classification (GTDB taxonomy): domain Archaea; phylum Thermoproteota; class Thermoprotei; order Thermofilales; family Thermofilaceae; genus JALURH01. The sequence goes on along the minus strand of JALURH010000205.1, from coordinate 7,851 downwards.
CACATTTAATCCAGCTAGACCACCCTCTGCTCTATCCATCTCTATAATACTTGTATCAGTAGTTCTCTCACTTTCGAAATTCCAGAGCGCATATTCCTTCTACCTATATGCTAAGATAGTGGAGCAGTTTAAGAAAATAGAGTCTACCCAGGTACAGCGTCCCCCACCAGCTATGGAGAGACCGGCTCCAATTATACCTTCCGAAAGACCAGTTCAGCCACCTACTCCACAATTACCATCTCCAGTAAAAGTTCATCCACCTGAGGTAGCTCCCCCACAACCCACTCCCCCCGTAGCAGTTACTAAAGAAACTGTTCGAGAATATCCTAGACCACAACTTACTGGTGTAGAGACTACACCTACACCCCCTCAACCCTCTACCCCCAAACCTTCTCCACCAGTAAGCAAGCCTTCCAAGAAAACGTGTCCATTCTGCGGTAGAGAATTACCTTTTGGCGATATCCACGTTATATGCCCATATTGTGGTAGACGCCTAAAGTAGGGTTAATAGGAAGAATTAGCGTCTAGAAAATCTTTGATGTCTCTCTCGATAGGAGGAAGAGTAAAGCAATAATTACAGCTATTGCGGTGACTACTACAACAAGTTCTAATTCCTGAGTCGTTATAATCAATGCTCCATCCTCTAGGAAGAGTGAAACCCTATAATATATGCTGGAGTCATTTGAAGGAGCTGAAATAAGTAAAAAGTCATTTGGATTAGCTGATACTACTCTGTACACTACTATTACTCTATCAAATATATTTACACCTGCATTGTTTATAGCGTTAAGCGTCTCTCCTCTTTCCCTTCTCGGCAACGTAATATCGATTGGGAACCACGTACCATTAATGTAAGCCATTGCAAATGCATGGGGCAAAGCATTTATTGATAAATATTGTACTTTAGCATTAACATCCGTAATATTTATAATCTCTCCATCCCTATAGAAATATGCAAAATATAGATAGGCAGGCACTCTCTCAATCCTTAACAAGGTAACTATTAGGGAATGAATATCTCCACAGGCCCCTGTTCGTGTTTTAATGAAAATAGAGGGGCTAGTTATCCCTCCTCTTAGCCCTAGAGAATAATTGGTGTGCTCCATAACCCATTCTACGACATTAACCACATACTCACATGGATTTTCTGAATACTCCCTGATCTCACTAGCTAATTCCTTCAAGTTGGAGAAACTATACTCCTCTGAGCTATAACCCCAAAACGATGGCCCAATGTAGAGATACTTCTCATCAACATTAGGTTTCCCCCATACACAATTCTCGGGAAGTGTTCTAGCAATTCTAGATCCAAATATCCCAGCTGGTTCAACCTCTATTCTCTGCACGAATGTTATGTTTATACTACCAGATGCTAGTATAGGCTTCTTCAAACTTAAGAAAACGTTCCCTTCACTATCTTTCTTCTTTATAAATATACTTGTTTTTTCTTCCCCATCTATGTAAACTTTATACTCTAATAGTTTCTGCCATCCGTCGATTGTTGGAGCAAGAATAAGTTTAGTGGATAATATGTCATCAGTAATAGTCATCTCATTTCCATATGCAACATACTCTACCTTAAGTACGTATATCTTTTTACCACTAGGTTTCGCTATGATAACTAGGGGTAGCAACATAATAGTTAATATTAGTATCGCAACCAGAGTTATACGCACAATTAAGGTTATTTATATACAGAGATAATACTGTTATCGCTCAGTTTAGGCCTATTTCTAACTAAACTATAAAAACCCTGAGGAAAATAGAAAAGGAGGTTATGTAACTGGTGGTAACAATGCTTCCTGAAAATGTTAAACCTGCATCGGAGGGGCAAAAATACCTGCTAGCAGCTCTTGAAAGCCCAGATGTAGATGTTGTAGGCGTTTTTGGGCCAAGTGGTACGGGTAAAAGCTTTATAGTTCTTCTCTACGGTATTAACGCAGTACGAGCAGGCAAATACACTAGGATGGTGTTAGTTAGACCTATAGCTGAATTAAGTACGGGTAAACATCTGAGCTCAATTGAGCTAGGAGAGCTATATTATAAGATAGCATCGGATTATCTATATGATATACTTTCAGAATACGAGAACATAGAGGAGGTAAGGAATCTCATTAGAGAGGAGAAAATAGTTATAGCTGATCCAAACTTCCTCGCTGGAAGGACGTTTGATAAAACGTTTATATTCCTGGATGATGCACAGTTTGCTCATCCAGGTGTAATAACTGAACTTCTTCTTAGGATGGGTAAAAATTCTAAGTTAGTGGTAGCTGGAGATCCGCTCCTCCAAGTATATCTTGATGGAGAGAAAAATACAGCTGCTATTGCACGTGAACTACTATTAGGCGAGGAAAGGAGTATAGTAGTTGACTTAGGAGTAAAAGATTTAATTAGACCTGGAGCTAAACGTGGCTTCAAGTTAGCTCTTGAAATGAGGTTACGTAGGAGAAAATTAAATGATAGCGAGGAAAAAATTCTTGCCATAGCTTATAGCTATGCACCAGATGCAGATATAGTAACCGTAGTGTGGCTGAAGGATCTAAAAGAAAAATATGGTTTAGAACAAACCCCCGATGTATTAATCATAGCTAAGGAGGATACGTTGGGTAGACTAATCGGCAAAGGTGGAGAAAGAATTAATAAGATTGAGGAGGAGGCAGGGCTATCTATTAGAGCAACAGAGCTTACAGTAGACCTCCAGGGTATAATGATAAGTATACATCCTCTCGGATGGATTAGGAAACATATAGAGAGAATAGAGCTTGCTGGAACAAATCTAGAGGTATTTGTCCGTAGCGAAGAGTATGGGGCCTTTGTAGGTCAAAGAGGCACATACATAAGGTTTTTAGATGAGGCCTTCAAGAGAATGCTTGGAATAGGTATTAAAGGTAGCCCCATAGAGATTAGAAGAAAAAGGAAGAGGAGATAAAGATACCTATGGCATACTATGATACAGTTATTGTCTCCGAGAAACCAGGAGTAGCCCTAGCTTTTGCGAAGTATTTAGCTGGTAGAAACTTTAAGAAAATTAGACTTGGGGGTGTAGTAGCCTATGAATTCAGATATAATGGTAGTACATGGCTTTCGCTTGGTATAAGCGGACATATAATGAACTTTGATTTTCCCCAAGAATATAATAGATGGGGTTCGATAGACCCGAGGAAACTCTTCGCTATAGATCCTATACAGGTTATTAGAAAAGCTTCATGGAAATATGCTAAAGCTTTACTTAATGTTGCAAAGAAGACAGATAGAGTTATCCTTGCTTTAGATGCGGATGTCGAGGGGGAAAGTATAGCTTTTGAGGTCATGAAGATAATGAGCAAAGCGAACCCTCATATACGTTTCGAGAGAGCATGGTTTTCAGCAGTTACTAAAAGCGATCTAATTAGGGCTATCTACAATTTAAAAAAACCCAATGAAAATTTGGCTAATAAAGCTTTTGCACGCATGGTTGTAGACTTAACTATAGGTGCTGCATTTACGAGAGCTCTTACCCTTATGGTACAGAAGAGAAAAAATATATTGCCTAGAGGCAAATTCCTAAGTTATGGTCCCTGCCAAACCCCAGTATTATTCTTAGTTGTAAAAAGAGCTGTTGAAAGAGAAAAATTCAGGAAGAAGAAATATTATGTTCTCGTAGCTAGCTTAGGATATAATGGCTCTAAATTTAAGGCTCAGGTAAATCTAGGAGAGAATCGAGAAAAAGCCTACGAAGTATTTACCAAGGTAAGGAAATATAAACGAGCCATTGTGAAACGGGCGGAATATAAAGACCAAATAGTTAAGCCTCCCGTACCTTTAAATACAATTGATTTCGAGAGAAGAGCTAGCCATTTCTTAAACATCAGGGCGAAGGAGGCGTTAAGTATAGCTGAGGACTTATACCAAAGCGGGTTAATATCATACCCAAGGACAGATACTAATATTTATCCACCTACATTAAACCTAAAAGCTCTAGCTACGATGTTCAAGGAATGGGAAGATATTGGGTGGTTTGTGAAGAAGAATATCCTCTCAAGAGATATCAAGCCTACAAGAGGTAAAGAAGATGATAAAGCTCATCCACCTATATATCCGACAAGAGCTGTAACCAAAGAAGATGTTGAGAGAAGGTTTGGAAAGAAAGGATGGTTAGTATATAACTTAGTTGTCAGACACTTTCTAGCAACATTAAGCCCTCCAGCTCAAATCGAAAGACAGAGAATAGAGGTAGATATAGGAGGTATTAAATTAGAGGCTGTCGGCAGAAAAATTATTGAAGAAGGGTTCTACTACGTATATCCCTTTGAACGGCCGAGAGAAGAGTCATTACCCTATCTTATTGAGGGGGACTCTTTAGAGATTCTAAAAGTGGAGCTGAAAGAGAAAACTACCCAGCCTCCACCTTACTTATCTGAGGCCGAGTTATTAAGATTAATGAAGAGATATGGGATAGGTACTGATGCAACAATGCAGGATCATATACACACGAATATCGAGAGAAAATATTTCATAATTAAGGCAAAAAGATGTATACCAACACCCTTAGGTAAAACGCTTGCATTGAGCTTGTACCAAAATGTACCTGAGATAGTTGTACCTGAAGTTAGAGGAAAGATGGAGAAAGAATTACAGAAAATAGCTGATGGGCTCCGTGAACCCAGAGAAGTAATAGAAGAAATTAAAGAGGAATTTATAGAATACTATGATAGATTACTTCAAAGAGAGGAGGAACTTGCTAACAACTTAATAAACGCTTTGAGGGAAATATATGTCAAAGATAATAAAAATAGCAGGAGCAACAGAAGTAGAGATAAGAGAAGTAGCAGACGTTATAAGAGAAGGAGGAGTAGTAGTTATACCGACAGATACGGTTTACGGTCTAGCCACTAACCCATTTCTCGATAAATCCGTTCTAAGAATATTTCGTATCAAAAAGAGGTCTTTATCAAAACCTATACCAGTATTAGTATCCTCCATTATGTATGTACAAAAGATAGCATATCTAGATAACTTGGCGCTAAGGCTTGCCAGAAGATTCTGGCCAGGAGCTCTTACACTAGTTCTACCACTAAAAAATAATATCTCCAAATATGTCACAGCTGGGAGAAATAAAATAGGTATTAGAGTTCCTAATCACGAAGTAGCTTTAAGGATCATAGAGGAAAGCGGTGGTATTGTTACTGGTACAAGTGCAAATATTTCGGGACATCCCCCTCCAAGAAATGTGAAAGAGATAGAGGAGGATATTCTAAACCAGGTAGATATTGTGGTTGATTCCGGAGAAGGCTTAGGTACACCATCTACTGTTATTGACCTAACTGTCCAACCACCTAGAATAATACGAGAAGGAGCGATACGTAGAGAAGAATTGTCGGGACTAATCGGACTCGGTACCTAGGATACCAAGCTTCTTTAATCTCTTAATGATACTTCCAATAACCGCTATTATCTGCTCTTCAGTCAAACCTAGCATCTTAGATGTTTTCTTTATACTACCAGTAGTGGATAAATAAGCTGCAACCCTTCTCTCCGTACTGCTCGAGAAAACTCCATAGGCTAGGGCTAATTTAGCTATCCTAGCTATATCCTGCCTCATGTTTCTAGCCTCCTTTATACTTTCTTTCTCGATAGGTTTGCTATACCTTATTACGTCGGAAAACCTAATGATGGTTATCCAATCATCCTCGCATATATTGGGATATATCTCCTTCAGCGCTCTAATTAGTTCTTCTCTACTAGTGAAACCATCCATGCGTGCATCCTCGTTTGTTAGTTGAGATACCCGAGTATATTTAATGGAATCTACTCTAGCCTCTCCAAGGATCTTCCCACAGCTTTCAAGATAAACCCTTGTCCTAGATGGAGTTATTATCCCTAGCCTAATCGTTGTCTTCTTGCTACCCTCGAAAAACCTTAGTATATGCTCTGACTTGAACCTAATGTATTTACCCAGCTTTACTCTACGTGTCAACAACAACCCCTCTCTATTTTTTTAAGCACCTTTTACATAATTTTGTTTGATAAGACTTGGTTAGAACTACTAGGATATACAAGGCTAGTAAGTGGATCATAGAGTTTGCCTATGAGGTATCCAATAAAGAAACAAAGTTACTCTACGTTAGGATTGCACCAATATACCCCTTTGAGGCGGAGTTACTAGCTAGTGAAGCAGGTATTAATATAGCGTGGAGCTATGAGAAACCTGGAACAATAATTATACATGGAGGATGGGTAGTTAAAGATAGCAGGGAGTTTGAGAGAAAAATCATTGAGTCATTATCAAAGATAATACCAGGCTTCAGTAGGGCATGTAACATCGAATACGTAACTGGTGAACTTAGACAAAGGTCGTGGGTAGTCCACATAATTGATCAGGTTCTTGAGGCTAGAAAAAAGATTGACGATATTATATTAGAGATCCTTGCTGTACCTAAGGGTTTATCATGGTCTAAGGTTTGGGTAAAGATCACCGCTTTCCCTAAAGGATTAAATGAATCGGAAAAGCTACGTGAGAAAATAGTTAAACTTGGTGGAGGTGTATATGCCAGCTTCCCAGTACTTAAGGCGAGGATAAGCATAGGAGATATATTTAATGTAAACATAATTGAGAGAATTGAGGAAATTATAGGTACTCTAGTGGCGGACAATGAGTAATATAATTATAATAACACATGGAGATTTAGATGGATTAACAGCAGCAGCCATTCTATTCTCTGCACTGAAGAAAAAAGAAGATGAAATTAAGATAAATATAGCATTCGCTCAACCCTTTAACCTCTACGAAGAGTTGTATGGGATGAAAACAAGATCTTTAGAAAAACTATTTATTGTTGATATAGCCGTAGATGAAGCTACATGGCCTCGCACAAAGAATTCGCTAAAGGATCTTACGCATAGAGCCAAAATAACCTGGATCGATCACCATAGGTCTACAATGAGACACTCATCTGAGCTCATTGATATGGATATATCACTCTTATTATCTATCGATAGATGTGCTGTCTCTATAGTAGCTGAAGCATACCTACATCTCACAGATAATCCAGAGTTTTTCTCGAAACTTGTAGTAATCGGAGAAGTAGGGGACAAGGTTAGGGAATTGGACAAAGGGGATCCCCTTAATACCTATGTTGAGGTACTAGGTAACTCCCTCGCTTTGGATCCAGCAGATGATGATTTCAAGAGGAAACTTGTGAAAACATGGGCCGTAAATCACACTTTACTAGACGATGAAGTCGCTAAGAGAGCTGAAGAGGCTTATAACCGCTTAGCTAGTTTATTGAAAGAAGCTACAAAGCGTATGGCATATATGTCTTCTAGACTCTTAATAATAGATTTAAGAGATATACGTGTCCACGGCTATGCCGGTAAAATAGCCTCATACTTCTCTTCTAAACAAAATAAGATAACCCTAGTACTTTTCAAAATAAGAGAAAATGAAACAATAGTTACTTGCCGCGTACCGATAACCATGGACATAGATGCCTCCACCATACTCCATGCGACTGCCGCTAAATATGGTGGAGGAGGAGGGGGACACCCCAGAGCTGCGTCGGCTAGGGTCCCTACAGTAATGCTGGAGAAGTTCCTCCAAGAGATGATAAAGGTGATAGATAGAAGAAAAAATAAAGATTAGGGTAATAAGCCTAATATAGCTATTTAACATTCACACTGTTATGCTTGTAGAAAGTATAGCTTAATTGCAACATTCTAGAATACTTATTCAGTATCATCCAACAATGTAAAGACTAAATTTTCATTACTTAAATGATTATAAAATTAATATGAAAAAAGCTGATAAAAGAGAAAAACAAAGAAAAGAATTTGCGGCATTGTGCCAGATAGTTTTGTTATTAGTTAGTATAA
>JALURH010000204.1:2033-8453 GCA_027017025.1 Thermofilaceae archaeon | reverse complement strand
TAGCCGATATAGCCCAAGTCTCAGTTCTAGGCTTCCCCAAGGGGGACCCAGATTCCCCTCTCGCGGAGCTAGGTTTCGGAACCGTAGATATTTCTAAGCCAGTTATATTGTGCATAGGGCATAACGTGATACCAGCTACTGGAATAATTGACTACATTGAGGACAACGGGTTATCTGGCTTAGTAGAGGTATGTGGTCTATGCTGCACTGCTCATGAAATAGCTAGGTACACTAAGTATGGTAAAATAATTGGACCTATCTCATGGCAACTTAGGTTTATACGTACTGGGGTGCCCGATGTAATAGTACTTGATGCCCAATGTATACGTACCGATATACCCCTCGAGGCGGAGAAGATAGGGGCTGTAGTTATCACGACTAGTGAGAAGAATTGTCATGGCTTCCCGGATATGACGGATGAAGACCCTGATCTCATAGTTAAAAAGCTGCTGGACAGAGAGATTCCTGGAGCATTTATTGCTGATCCCATTAAAGTAGGTGAAATAGCTGTAAAAGCTGCTCTAAAGTTAGCTCCGAAGAGGGCGAAATTTAAGGCTCTTCCAAGTGTAGAGGAGGTGATAAGCCATAGCAAAAGATGCCGTAGATGTAGAGAGTGTGAACGGGCATGTCCCCATACCCTACCAATACAGTCAGCCATCGCTGAGGCAGCTACTGGGAACTTGAGTAAATTAGCGCAACTCTACGACTACTGTATAGCTTGTGCTAGGTGTGAGAGAGCTTGCCCAGCGAAGATACCTATCTTCAGCTTAATAGAGAAAGCAGCTGAGAGGAAGCTCAAGGAGGAGAGGTTTAGGATAAGAACCGGGAGAGGACCTATACAAGATACAGAGATCAGAAATGTTGGGAGACCAATAGTTCTAGGCGAGATACCTGGTGTAATAGCATTCGTAGGGTGCCCCAACTACGCTGATGGAGGTAAAGAAGTCGTGGAGATGTGTGAAGAATTCATCAAGAGGAGATATATTGTTGTTGCCTCGGGTTGTGCAGCTATGACTATAGGTATGTACAAAAATGAAGAGGGTAAGACCCTTTACGAGTTGTATCCAGGAGACTTTGATGCAGGCTGCCTAGTGAACGTAGGTTCGTGTGTAGCTAATTCCCATATTGCTGGAGCAGCGATAAAAATAGCTAACATATTCGCTAAACGCAAGCTTAGAGCAAATTACAAGGAGATAGCTGACTACATACTCAATAGAGTTGGGGCCGTTGGCATAGCTTGGGGAGCTATGTCCCAAAAAGCAGCTTCTATTGCAGCTGGCTTCTGGAGATTAGGTGTACCAGTCATAGTTGGCCCTCACGGCTCTAAATATAGGCGCATGTTATTAGGGCGTAGGGATCGGGAGGAAGACTGGTATGTCTATGATGCTAGGACTGGAGAAAAAGTTTATGTAGGCCCGGTACCTGAGCACTTATTCTACGCGGCTGAAACCAAAGAGGAGGCTATGGTTATGGCAGCTAAGCTATGTATGAGGGCTAATGATACTACGAAGGGTAGGGCAATAAAGCTAACACACTACGTTGATTTACACAAGAAATTCTTTGGAACCCTCCCCGACGATCTACACCTATTTGTTAGGAGGGAGGCAGACATACCTATAACTATGAAGGATGAGATAATGAAGGTGCTAAAGGAGAAAGGCTGGAAGGAGAAGCCGATACCTGATCCAACTCTCCTGGAGGATCTAGTGAGGCGATGAAACATGATTAGAGGTGAACCCTGGCAGAGAGCTGAGGTACCTGGGCCCATCAAAGCTTTCTTGGTAAGTGAGCCGAAGAAGTTAGCTATATTGATGAGAGCTTCAAAGCGGCCACTTATAGTAGTTGGTAACCGTGTATCCAAGTTCGAAGAGGGCGGTAAAAACCTTGTTAACTACCTGGTGGAGTTAGCACAGTTAATTAATGCCCATATTGTTGTAACCGGTAGACTCATACGGAGATTTAGGGAAAAGGGCTACAAAGATATATATCTTATGCCAGCTATGGAGCTCCTAGATAGACTATCTGATCCGAGTTGGAGAGGCTTTGATGATAAAGGAAAATATGACCTAGCTATATTCATAGGCTTTCATTACTACTATGAGTGGCTCATGCTCTCCGGCTTGAAACACTTCGCATATAAATGGTTAAAAACGATGACTTTAGATCCATATTTCCAGCCTAATGCTACTTGGTCTCCTCCCAATATGCGCTTGAATGAATGGTATAAATTTTTGGAGGAGTTGGTGAATAACCTTAGGTGAGATTATGTCGATGTTTGAGGATATTCCGGTTGATGTTGGGGTGGTATACGAGGGAGAACGTATTAGAAGAAAAGACATGTATGTTGAGCTTGGCGGACCGAAGGTAGATCATAAGTTCGAGTTAGTTAGGGTTAGAAAATTAGAGGAAGTAGAGGACGGTAAAATAGAGATTATTGGACCAGACTTAAACGAGCTTGAGGAAGGTAAGTCATATCCCTTCGGTATCCTTGTAGAAGTTGCTGGGAAGCAACTTGAGGAAGATCTCGAGGGAGTTATTGAGAGAAGAATACACGAGTACTGTAATTATATTGAAGGCTTCATGCACCTTAACCAGAGATATGATATATGGCTGAGACTTAGCAAGAAATCCTATAACAAGGGGTTAAACTCTTTTGTGTATATAGGGAAGGTTTTACAAAGGCTATTTAAAAGCGAGTTACCGATTATCGAGAAGATCCAGATAACCTTCATTACTGACCCGGGGAAAGTCAAGGAGCTTTGGCAGGAGGCTATGAAGATTTACGAAGCTAGGGATGCTAGAGCTAGGGGACTTAAGGACGAAGAGGTAGATGTATTTTATGGATGTTCCCTATGTCAGTCATTTGCTCCAACACATGTTTGTGTAATAACACCTCAGAGGTATTCTAACTGTGGTGCTATCAGCTGGTTTGATGGTAGGGCAGCCGCAAGAGTTGATCCTAAGGGACCGTTATTCGCTATCGAGAAAGGTGAATGTCTGGATCCGATAAAAGGCGAGTATTCTGGTGTAAACAAAGCTATTAAGGAGAAATCTCTTGGAGCAATTACGAGAGTGTGGTTGTATACAGCATTTGGATACCCGCATACATCTTGTGGATGTTTCGAGGCTGTAGCCTTCTATATCCCCGAGGTGGATGGGTTCGGTATTGTCCATAGAGGGTTTAAGGGAGTAACGGTAAATGGTTTAAGGTTTTCAACGCTTGCCGACTCTACAGCTGGTGGTCGACAGATAGATGGTTTCCATGGTATATCTATCGAGTATATGCGTTCACCAAAGTTTCTGCAGGCCGATGGGGGATGGAAGAGGGTAGTTTGGTTGCCCTCAGAACTTAAGGAGAGAGTAAAGGACTTTATACCGAAGGATGTTGTTAACAAAGTTGCAACAGAGAAGGACGCCACAAATATCGAAGAGCTAAAGAGGTTTTTAAAGGAGAAAGGGCACCCGGTTGTTGAGAGATGGAAGGAGGAGGTAGCTGTTGAGGAAGAAGTTAGAGAAGAAGCTGTAGCTGAAGCTCCTGTAACTGGGGAAGCGGTACTATCTATCCCAGAGGGTATACCTGTAACTATTGGCGGTTTCCGCATTGTTATGAAGAATGTAAGGATACGCGCTAAGAAGGCTATTATTAGGAGGGGTGAGAAAGGTGGTAAAGAAAGAAGATAAGGGGATAAATGGTTTAGCCGAGTTTCTTGCATCAAAGATACTTGAAGCACTCGAGAGACATGGTGAACTTATACTTGAAGACGTTGAGATAGAAGTTGATGAACTTGAACTCATTGTACAACCGGGGATGATAAGGCAAGTTATCAAAGCTCCACCTGTGGAGAAAATTCTGAAATTAGCTGAAGTAAGATTTGAGGAGCCAGTAATGGAGTGGGTTGGGAAGGTGGTTGAAGTAAAAATTGGGGCGACGAAAAGTGAGGGAGGTACGCGGGATAGGACACTAGTTGTGGGCGGGGAGTCTCTCCCACCATTCTATCTCTTCAAGGGTTCTATGCCTCATCCCCCAGTTATAGCTATGGATGTTTTCGATATGAAGATAAAACTGCCTAAAAGTGTGAGGCAACACTTTGAGGATGTATTAAATGATCCAGCTGAGTGGGCTAGGAGGTGTGTAGAGAAATATGGTGCTGAAATAATAAACCTGCATCTAGTGAGTACAGATCCCTATGTGAAGGATACTCCTCCCTCAGAGGCAGCTAAGGTTGTTGAGGAAGTTCTCCAAGCTGTAAAGGTACCATTAACTATTGGTGGTTCTGGAGATCCAGTAAAGGATGTTAAGGTCTTTAAGAAGGTTATTGATGTTGCAGAAGGAGAGAGAGTAGTTCTTAACTCTCTGAACCTTGATATGAAGCTAGAGGATATTGCAGAGTACTTAAGAAATAAGGATGCTGTTGTAATAGCCTTTACACCAATGGATTTAGATAAAGCTAGGGAACTTAACAGGAAGCTTTACGACTATCTCCCCAAGGAGAGAATAATGATGGATACAAATATCGCTGGTATAGGATACGGATTAGAGTATGGGTTTACTGTAATGGAGAGAGCTAGACTAGCTGCACTTAAGGGGGATGCTGACCTCCAACACCCGATAGTTGCGGGTGTAACAAACGCGTGGGCTGCGCGTGAGGCGTGGATGAAGATGGATCCATATTGGGGCCCGAAGGAGATTAGAGGACCTATCTGGGAAACTATTACAGGTCTCGCTACACTATTAGCTGGCGCCGACTACCTTATGATGATGCATCCATTCTCTATCAAGACGCTAAAGGATATAATTAGCTTCTTCCTACGTGGAGAGCCAACCCGTAGCGAGGATATCTATGATTGGGTGAGTATGAAGATAGGGTGATATATGTGCCCTGGAAGGCTGTTAGCCCAATAGAGATATATAAGCTATTGCCGAGGACCAACTGCAAGAAGTGTGGCGAAGAAAACTGTATGGCATTTGCTGTACGCCTAGTCAATATGGAAACTAAGCTGGAGAAATGTACCCCGCTTCTTGAGGAGAGTAAATATAATCAGAACTACGAGAAACTCAGGGAAATACTTAACCCTCCTGTAAAGGAGATAGAGATTCGCAGCGATAAACGCGTAGTAAAGATAGGGGGAGAATACGTTATGCATAGGCACGAGTTAACGTACATTAATCCTACACCGATAGCTATAGATGTAGACGATACGATGAGTAAGGAGGAGCTTATAAGGAGGATAGATATAGCTGAGAACTTTAAGTACGACTATATTGGTAGGAGCTTAACGCTAGACCTAATTGCCGTAAGATCGGTCTCAAATGATCCTGAGAAGTTTAGGAAGACTGTAGGTTTCGTTGCTAGTAACACTAGTTTCCCCCTAGTATTATGTTCACTTAACCCTAGGATTATTGAGGCAGGTTTATCGGCTATCCCAGATGGTAGGCCGCTAGTATATGCTTTAACGAAAGACAACTGGCAGAGAATAATTGAGCTTGCGAAGAAATATGGTGTCCCGGTGACTATATTTAGTCCGGGGGACTTGGATACCCTCGTATCTCTAGCAAAAACTGCTCTAGACAACGGTGTTAACGACATAGCATTGGATCCTGGAACCTTTGTGGGTAGAAAAGGGCTTGGATATACCTTGAATGCTTTTACAATGCTTCGCTGGAAAGCCTGTAACGACGACTATAAATTAGCTGGTTTCCCGCTTGTAGGTACACCTATTACAGCGTGGAAGACTGTGGAGGGAGATAGCCAGACAAAAATGTGGTGGGAAACAGTTACTGCCGCTATGTTGATCATAAGATATGCGGATCTTCTAATAATGCACTCAATTGAGGGGTGGTCGCTTCTACCACTAGTGATGTTAAGATTCAATATCTACACTGATCCACGGAAACCTGTTTCGGTAGAGCCAGGTCTCAGGATAATAGGTAACCCAGGTGAGCTTTCTCCAGTAATGATTACGGGTAACTTTGCTTTAACATACTATATTGTCTCGGGGGATATCGAAGCTGGTAAAATCGACTGCTACCTCTTGGTTGTGGATACTGAAGGTATAGCCGTTGAATGTGCTGTTCCAGGCAGGAAGTTGCTTCCAGAGAACGTTGCTGAGCTACTTAAGTCTTCGGGAGTAGAGGAGAAAGTTAAGCACAGGATACTTATAATACCAGGCAAGGCAGCTAGGTTGGCTGGAGATATAGAGGACGCTACTGGGTGGAAAGTGCTAGTGGGTCCACTAGACTCAAAAGATATTCCTAAATTTATAGGCGAGAAATGGACCCCTCAAATCATAGAAGAATTATCCAGGAGCTAACCGTTCCCCTACTCTGTATTGTTTTGTTTTTTTGATACAGAGTAGGTCATTACGGTTGGGCATCCTCCATGCCCGACTGCGGGAGCACCTACGCACTTGTTCGGCACT
>JALURH010000204.1:0-2023 GCA_027017025.1 Thermofilaceae archaeon | reverse complement strand
TCCGTACCCTCAGAGTTTATAAGCATTTCTTAGGGCTCAAAAAGACACAAAAAAGCCATAATCCGACACAGCTTCATGAAACAGTTTCAACACCCCCAGAACTAGGTTCTCCTAATTTTTCTACTTGCTTCCCACCATGTAGGAAATAACTCTTTCTTCCCTGGCAGTACAAAGCCAGCTAAATATTCGTCCATAAAGTCGGCATCTTTCAATAGATCGAAATATGCAACTAATTTGGCTATTTCTTCGGCTTGTTCCCTATGCTTAACTGACATTAATGTGAGGTAGGCCCCAGCAACTGAGCCATTACCTAAGTAAATTATCTTCGCATTAGGAAACTCGGGTATAAGTCCTATGGCTGTAGCACTATTGGGATCCATGTAGCTTCCGAAAGCACCGCAGATATAGACCCTAGTAACGTCCTTAACAGATAATCTCATTTTCTTTAGGAGTACAGCTATTGCTGCACAAGCAGCAGACTTTGAGTCAATAAGGTTGGCGATATCTTTCTCCGTTATAACTATGTCTCTACCAATAGCTGTTTCCTCCTCCGGGGCGACGACGTACTCATACCCATCTATTCCCTCCCTAATGTATGGAGAATCTATCTTCCTGTTAATTTTCCCTAAGCTATCGATAATGCCATGTCTAAATAACTCACTTAAAAGATCTATTAACCCTGATCCACATATACCCTTAGGTTTTCCTCCCCCAATAACCGTGTATTTCGCTCTTAAAGTCTTAGGATCTATTTTGACGCTGTCTATAGCTCCTTCAATCGACCTTATGCCAAACCTTACTCCCCACCCCTCAAATGCTGGTCCAGCGGCAGCAGTTGTAGCGAGGAACCATCCTTCCCCACCAAGTATAGCTTCAACGTTAGTGCCTATATCGATGAGGAGCGATACTTCCGGTGATTCGTACATTCCTGAGAGTAATACATCTCCTATAGCGTCTCCACCCAAGAATCTACTAACACATGGCAAGCAGTAGACCTTAGCCAAAGGGTTTACTTTAAGACCAAGTGTAGAGGCATCGAGAATAAAGGGTTTTCTAGGCACTTCAACATCCGTCTTGAGTAGTGGTGCTGGGTCTCTACCAGCAAATAAATACGTCATCACGGTGTTACCTGCAACACATACGTCGTAGATGTCCTCCGAAGTTATTCCATACTTTCTGGTTAATCTTGAAATTAAGGTATTTATCGTATCTACGGCAGCTTGTTGGAGCATAGTTAAGCCTTTTTCCCGCTCCATAGCATAGGAGATTCGTGATACGAGGTCTTCTCCATATATAAGTTGCCCGTTATATTCAGATTCTACCCCCAATATTTCTCCTGACGTTAGGTCAACTAGGTATGCCACAATTTTCGTCGTACCTATATCAACAGCTAGGCCGTAGACCCTTTCCGCAGTATTGCCTCTTTCTATACCAATTATTTTTTCTCTCCCATCATATTTCGATACTATAAAGGTGTATCCGTCTGCAGATAATTCGTTAAGATTAATCACTGAGGAGATTGATTCAGGAATTTCAACACCTAGCTTCTCACTAAAATGTTCCTGGAGTTCTTTTAATGAGTAAAACTTTGAGTTAAGGAAAACTTTACTGATAGCAGGATTAGGAGTTACCTCGGGTATAGCGGCATCTGTCTGTATCTTCTGTCCCTCAATCCTCGTTTCCGGCGGAATAAATACCTCACAATCCGAGAGACATGTTGTTTGACAAGCCAGTACGTATCCCTGAGACAACTCCTCCTCAGTCAATAATTTCTCCTCAGCATCATATCTGAAATCGACCTTCCCCTTCCTTATAACTACTCTACATTTCCCACAGTTCCCCTTCCCCCCACAAATACTCCTAATATTTATACCAGCCTGCCTAGTAGCCTCTAAGATGTTGGTATCTACCGATACTACTGCTCTCCTCCCATAGGGTTGGAATACTATAGTAACTTTCTTCATCCCACTGTCATTAAAGAAAAAATAACCGTATAAATAAAAGGTTATGTTAAGGATATTAT
>JALURH010000203.1 GCA_027017025.1 Thermofilaceae archaeon | reverse complement strand
TCCTCTACGGCTATTCTGCCAGAAGGGTCCCAACTAACCTTTAACTCAACTATCTGTGGCTTTGGTTTCAGGAGGTAAGCAGATATAGCTATCCCGGCCAGGAGAAGAGGGATACCTATAGCTAGCCTATAGGTTTTTGCGGCAGAAGCTATAGTGAAGAGAGCCCCCAGACCTATAAGTACTATAGCCACTAAGCCGAGCAACACCCTAATGAGCCTCATATTCCCCCAATTTTTAAGGGCGCTACAAATAATACTCTTACTGCTATAACATACTTGAGACCTAATGTATAAGAGAGCTACATTAATCGTACAGCTACTTCTACTAATTACCACCCTAGCGGCAATATCCTACGTTAGCTCAAATGTATATGCGCAGGAGCTCCGCTACAGGATACTTAGGGAATATGTAACTCTAACCGTGGAGAGCGATGCAACCTGTATCCTAGTCTATAACCTTACCATAATGGTGGATAGCGGTGCTATCAGGAGATACGTCGCCGTTGGTATGCCAAACCCATACTTCATCGTCATAGAGGCTAGGGAGGTTGAGACGGGGAAGGAAATTAGTTATGTGGAACATAGGGACGGGGAGTATAGTGTGGAGATGAAGGTATCCTCCCCAATTAGGGCTGGGGAGTCAAGAACATTTATTCTAGTCGTAGAGGTAACTAACCTAGTTTTCAAGGATGAAACTAACCCCGGGAACGTTGGGCTCCAATTCATTCCAAGCTGGTTCCCAGTGGAGGTTGAGGATCTTAGACTCACAATTATATTGCCTCCTGGCGTAGGTATTGGGGAGTTCGTGAATACCCCAGATTATGATAACGTATTCACCATCGATGGGAGAGTAGCTCTCTACTGGGAGAGAAGGGGTTTAGGACCAAACGAGAAGTTCGGGGTTGGCGTAAGCTTCCCCCAGGAATACTTAAGTGTGGAGGTACCTAGCAGCCCTGCTCCAAGCGCTTCTGAGGATGAATTCATAGATATACTCTTCGCTGTTATAACTATATTATTCATAATTATCCCAGTTCTCTATGTAGCTTTTAGAGCCAAGAAAAGCCCCTATTCTCCCCCCAGACTTATGATTGAAGCACTTGGACCTAGGAAAGGGCTCTATGCACCGGAGGCGGCTTGGCTAATTGAAAGTGAGAAAAAGAAGCCTAATGTATCTAAGGTGCTCACCATGATTCTCTACTCTTTGCTCAAGAAGGGTGTTGTAGAAATAGTCTCTCTATCACCACTGAAGTTGAGGAAAATAGATACGAAGAGGAGGTTAAGGTACTATGAGAGAGCCTTCCTCAAATGTATAGGTAGTGACGGGGGTCTAAGTGATGATTGCTTACTTAAAGTTATCGACGTACTTGATAGAGGGGTTGCAAAGAAAATAGTTGGCTATAGCAGGAAAGAAACGATCAATTACTATAGGGGCATTGTTGAAAGAGCCTGGAAAGAAGTTCAGGGCGCCAAGACACCGGAGCTAAAGCTCCTCAAAGCAATGAAGAACACGGAGTGGTTACTACTTGATCCATCCTTTGATTCCAAGCTTAGAGAGAACCTTAGCTATAATACACCAATATTGTTTGAAAAACCCTATGTGTGGAGAAGCCTCCTACCACCCTCGGAGCGTAGTAGTGGATCGGTTAGTATCGTTGAATTAGCTGATAACGTTGCAACTTCTATTGAGCGAATAGCGACAAACATTGTCCAAGATATAGAGACATTCACCGAGAGGGTTGTAAGCCACATGGAGAGTAAAGCCCAGTCGCAGGCTAGTAGGTCTAGACCGATTTACTCAACTAGCTGTGCATGCGTAAGCTGTGCCTGTGTCTGTGCCTGCGTTAGTTGCGCCTGTGCCTGTGCATCTGGGGGTGCTGGATAGACCTAGTAGCTGAAGTTTCCCAGAAAGAGTTAAACCAAGTAGATATATAGTAATAGGGGGTTTAAACTTCGAACAGAAATGATAGATAAGATTCTCTCTTGGTTAGATGAGAAAGGCATAAAATACGAGAAACATGAGAATATGGCTATTATACCCTACGAGTCAACAATAGTTGCGGTAAGATATGTACCCTGGTTGGAGAAGCTTCACTTAGTGGAGATTATAGCCACTGTAGCCCTAGATGTTAAACCTAGTTTAGAGCTCTTTAAGTTCCTATTGGAGAGGAACGCTGAAATACCCTTTGGTAAATTCACATACGTCGAAAATGGTGTTGATGCTAAACCCACGGTATACTTTTCTCACTCCCTGTTAGCGGAGAAACTTGATAGGGAGGAGTTTGAGACAGCTCTCTCAAGTATAATGGGTTATGCAGACGAATATGATGAGAAGGTAGCTGAGCTAGGGGGAGGAAAGACTGCGGAGGCGTACTTTAGGGAGAAGAAGGAGGGTGGAGAGAAACAATGAGCTCTAAAGCATGGTATGCTTTAGCCATAATATTTTTCATACTCCTACTCTTCCTTGGAGGGTGGCTCTGGCTAGTACTAGCTATAGTATGCGTAATTATGGGTTATAGAGCGGGCAAGAAGGAGAAAATGATGCAGTACCCAGCACCACCATATCCTCCACCACAACCAGCTGCTCCATACGGATTTAGTTATCCCCAGCCAGCTCCACCCCCAAGACCAGTACAGCCTACAGCTGTTAGCCAGGTGCAGGCCCCCTATTCATTCATATGTCCTAACTG
>JALURH010000202.1 GCA_027017025.1 Thermofilaceae archaeon | reverse complement strand
AAGGGCTGTGTAGGTCTCAAGACTCAGCTATACGTTCCTCTTTTTTCTCATCTAAAAGCCACCTAACAACTTCATCCATACTCACACACCCATCCAATTTCTGGCTCAGAAAAGCCTTCCTACGAACCCTTACCCACCTACCACCCAATTAATGAATCCGTGAAAACACACAACCCCATCAAAACACCATAAGACGCTTATAACTTATAGCCAACCGCATAAAACTTATAAATCAAAATAACTTATAAGCCTATTAGTGCCCCTCGGGTGCGCGATGGCAGCTAAACCGCCGTAGCCCGCCCGAGGGAGACCGTGATGAACCTAACCGTGCCCGACTTAACAATAGTTCAATACATGAAGACACGGTTCAGGCGAACGGCATACCAAGATACTTAAAGTATGGATGTTTATAACGTGATTGTTTAGAGATATAGACATATATGTAGATCTGTGAGACAATATGTGTCCATAATAGCGACCCTGTGTTTCATAGTTAAGGATAAACATATACTTCTTATCAGGAAGAAGCGTGGCTTCGGTGCAGGTAAGATAAATGCTCCGGGTGGCAGGGTGAAACCGGGGGAGAAGATAGAGGATGCTGCTGTGAGAGAGGTATGGGAGGAAACTGGGCTAAAGCCTAGAGAGCTAGAATATATGGGTGTTCTCGAGTTCTATTCAGCCAGTGGCAACCCCGACTGGATAGTTCACGTATTTATAGCTAGGGATTATGAGGGCAAGGTAAAGGAGACCGGTGAGGCTAAACCTATCTGGTTTAGGCTAGATGCGGTACCATATAACGAGATGTGGGAGGATGATGCCTACTGGCTCCCCTACGTTCTCTCCGGGAAGAAAATTAGGGCTAGATTCTGGTTTAATAAGGATTATACTAGGATGATTTCCTACAATATAGAGTTAGCCTAAGGGTCCCATACACCACTCCTCTATAGGGCTACGGGAAAAACCTTATAGACCTATATTAGCTTTCCAGCCCTGCGGCTCATACCCTAGTTGGAGAAATCGGTTCCAACGGGATATTAAATTGTTGACGCTTCTTCCTAAATATTTTCGCTACGATGAGATAATATAATAAGTTAGAGGAAAAAGGTATATATGTGGAGAATCAACTAGAGAAACTCTACCGGGAGATTGAGAATACACAAGTAGTAGTTATGGCTGGAGGCAAAGCTAAGAGAATGGGGCTAATAGATAGACCTAAGGCTCTCCTAAGGGTTTCGGGGAGAACACTACTCGACCTATGTATGCAGCAGTACATAAGTAATGGCTTCAGGAACTTTGTAATCCTCCTAGGCTATAAACACGATATGATAATTAAGCACCTCGAGGAACAAAGCTATGATGTAAGTATTACCTACTGTGTAGATCCGCCCATACCCCACGTAGGTAAAGGTAAAGCACTAAAATATGCTCTCGAGCAGGGGAAGATAGATAGGGGGAAGCGAGCAATCATAGCTTTCCCAGACGACGTTTTCCACGACCCAAATATTCCAATAAAGCTGCTTCTACAGCATCTACAGGGTGTACGTCTCTATAAGACTATAGCTACAGCCACCTTCGCTGCAGCAATCGACTATCCATATGGTGTAGCTAAAATCGACTCCACCGGCCTAGTTACACTATTCAGGGAGAAACCTGAGATAAAGATCTTAACCTCCGTGGGCCTATACCTTTTTGAGCCAGAGGTCTACGAGATCATAATGGAGAGAATAGATCTGGAGGCTCCATACTCGATAGAATTCGAGAATACTATACTACCTCTATTATCTGAGCAGAGGAAACTATACTCGTATACTGTACCCAAAGGTTTGTGGACGCCCGTAAATACCCTTAAGCAGCTTGAAGAACTAGAGAGGATACTATCTACATAAAATTACTGAGAGGTATTTCTGGGCTAAACTATTATTACAGTCCTACCCTAGGAAGGATTATGGTTAAAACCTATGATGTAGGGAGCTTACCTTTTCCAGATAATTACGAGAAGTTTATTGAGGGGGCTAGAGGTTATCCAGGGGGAAATAATGCTGTAGAGTATTTTGTGGAGAAAATTGTTGAGGGCCTAAGGGGTAAACTTGAGGCAGGTATAGATATCCCAAATTACCCACAGTTTAGGGATATGAATGAGATGTTTCTTGAATTAATAGGTGGTATAGAGAGAATAGAGAATAGGTACTATGTTGTTGATAGAGTGGAGGTTAAGAGAGGGGGTATACTACCTGAGGTAGATGCTATTAGGAGAAATGCTGGAGAACTCTACGAGACCTACGGGAGGGTGAAGCTAAAGGTTTGTATTACTGGTCCATACACACTCTCCTACTCATTTGGTTTTCGGGAACCAATTCTCTTTGAGAAACTAGGAGAAGTTCTAGCTAAAATTACGTCAAGTAATCTCTTCAGGGAGAAAAAAGTTGAGGTAGCATTACTGAGCGTGGATGAACCAGTTTTTGCTCTAGTAGATGATCCTCTGAGGGACTATGGCTCAGAGGGGAGGGAAAAAATCCTCGAGGCGTGGGAGAAAATATTCTATGAAGCTAAATCCAGGGGGGTTAGGACAGTACTCCACCTCCACTCAACTTCCGATCTACTGTATTTCGACGTAAAGTCACTTGAAGTTATTGAGTCACATGTTGATGATCCACTTTATACATCTCCCTCATTTAAGAAACTTATTGA
>JALURH010000201.1 GCA_027017025.1 Thermofilaceae archaeon | reverse complement strand
TGCACTAACACCAAAGTGCCCTGTTGCTACCTGTGTTATAACATAGTCTTTATATGGTATAAGTTCCTCGGGATACCCTCCCTCACCCGTCCCCATAAACGTGCTCCACTCTTTAGCTGCCTTTACACGCGCCAACATAGCGTTTAGGCTTATCGAGCCAAAAGACATATCGGCGCCGTAGATAGGGATAGGTATCTCTATTTTTGGTCTCCCATCACTCCTTTTGTTGAGCACTATAGAGGTGTCAAAGTCATCCCCATATTCCTGGAACTCCAGGAAATCGCCTAGATCCTCTCTAAGCTCGAAGTCAAACCTTAACTTATCAAATCCCCCTCCCGACGCCCCTACCCTATACTCGTATCTGCCAGATACTCTACCAGTCTCCGCTTCCTCCCAAGTTGAAAGTATGAGATCGGCAGTCCACCTATAGTCGCCTAGCGCTTTATACTCGGGACTTATTCTAACGGTTATTGCATTGGTGAGGCATGTTTCAACACATAGCCTGCATTTAGGTCCTCTACAGAACATTTTAGGATTTAATACCCTAATATAGCCGGTGGATTGCTTAAAGGCCTCGTAATCTAGAGGGGCGGAAGCTATGTAATCGCAGATCTGGGCACATGCGCCACAAGCTGTGCACTTAGATCTATCTATTAAGACCTCATACTTATCTATCTTGCAGGGATATTTCATGGGGGCTGGCTTAACTTTAGGTCTCCAAGTTAATTTCTGCATAATCTCCACCGCCGAAAATTTTCCTCTCAAGTTCGTGGTAAAACATTGCTCTACCAACCTCACCCCTTAATCTCCTAACTTCACGCATACCCATACCTCCTAGAACCTCAAGTAACTGATCTCTCCACGAAGCCACCATATTGATAATTCTCTGTGCTGCCCAATCCACATCATTTTCCCCCACCTTCAGGGGGCATAAATCCTCTCTCTCCCCATTACAAACTCTACAACCTAAGGCTACTTGATAGGCTAGACCTATGGCTACAACATCAGCGCCAAGCTGTATGGACTTAGGAACATGTGCGGCTTCAGCTACACCACCACTTGAAATAAATGTTACTTGGTCGCGTACTCCCCTATCCACGAGGCGTATATGTACGGAGCGTATAGCTCTAACAATATACTCAGGATCCTTCTCCACTTCTCTCTCATCTGCATAAAAATGTATCAAGTCAGCTCCTCCATCAACAAGTTCCTCAGCTATCTCACCAGCTTCACTACAATAGGGGAGATGGAAGGAGACAAGTATCGAGGGATTACTATTTCTCACAGTCTCCACTATATCTCCAAAATCCTCTTTCCCTCTACAATCAATTTCCACTATCCTAGTTTCTTTAATTGGATCCACATACTCATCGATATACTCTGCTGGAATTCTGGGAATTAGCCACTGTTTATAACGCATCAAATCTTCTCCCAAATTCTCAGCTCTAACAAATGAGAAGGTTTTAAGGATTGAAGCAGCTTTCGCCAGGGACAATTGTAGCCACCTATTAGTGGCACAGGGCGTAGGTGTATTAAATAGTATTGGTAACGGTATCTCAATATTAAGTGGGAAATCTGTTAGAAGTCTTCCCCGTTCATCAAACTCCAGGTAGCTAGGTCTCCTGCCCAGGTCAACAGAAGTAGAAATATATTCTCTACCATGTATACCATCACGAGTTGGCCTTACGATTTCCGAGAAATCAAACCATATTGAGTCAAAACCTCTGCCAGCGAAGGGTCCCCCATAGCCAGCCCCTGAGACAGGGACTCGCCCGGTCTCAGCCTCAAAATATATTTGCTCAATTCTCTCTGGAGTAAAATATGAGTTCCCCAGCTTTAGGAACTCTGGGTTAAACTCAACCGAGAGGGCGGCTTTTGGGCAAGCTAGGGAACACAGGTGGCAGCCTCTACATAACTTACTTATAGGCTCAGCAACAGTTCCGTCTTCACTAGGCCTATGTACATTATATATACATATAATTGTGCATTCCTGAACATACGTACAGTTATTGTACCGCTTAACCAAGTATTTCGGAGGTAACTCAACCTTAGGTGGTGCTTCAACAACTTCTATATGGTATCTTTTAAACAAGTTTTTCCTCGAAGTATTACGTTCCTTCTTCAACATATACCAGATTAAAAATAGAATATTTTATAAGTATTATGGGAATAACAAAGTATAATATATTTATATCAAGCTTATAATACAGGAAATCTTACATAATGTTCTCTTAGTGATATATAATCCATACAGAGAACCAACTTCCCTATAGGTAAATTGCAGTAACCGAATTTCCCTAAGGATACTCTAGGAATCCTATGGCTAACTATATATTAACGTTAACTATATATTAACTATATGTGGGTTCCAAAGTGGCTAGGGGAAGCTTACGCCAAACTCTACGTAGAGTTTGGCGTAAATATATTTACATTCTCTGATGTAGCTAAGGTGTTAACGCTAAGCGAAAATATGGTTAAAGCAGTTTTAAGTGGGCTCCATAGACATGGTTTACTTATAGTATTTGAGAGGAAGAGGCCAAGGGTCTATAGGCTTCTATCCCCAGAGAACTTTATGCTCCTAGCTTCTGGAAAAGCTAGGAGGATTAGGATACCTCAGGAGCGCTACCTAGAGCTAATATATACTTGTTTCAGAGCTATATGGAGACATATTAGGTTAAAATCATTTATTGTCTACGGATCTGTAGCGAGGGGAACAGCTAGAGAGAACAGTGATCTAGATCTCCTAGTTATTTCAGAAGAATTTAGTGGAAGCGTAGGGAGGAGAATAGAGTTGTTACTAAAAATCGCTCGTAAGGAAGCTGGGGATGAGCTTCATTTTCTGAGATCACAGGGCTATAATACTTCACTTAGCTTCTACCCTCTAAAACCTGCGGAGATTAGAAGGCTACCGCTAATTCTACTAGATCTTGTCGAAGAAGCTAAGATAGTCTATGATGAAGATAGATTCTTCGAGTTAGTTCTCCTAGAGCTGAGGCAGAAACTAATAGAAATGAAAGCTAAGAAGATAGAAACTGGGAGAGGTTGGTACTGGGATCTAAAACCGGGCTATAAGCCTCTAGAGGTGGTAGAGTTTTGAGTAGACTCATAAAACTAGCATCATCCTACCTTAGGCAAGCCTCCTCGAGACTTAAAGACTCTAGAGAAGCTCTTGAAGACAATAATTACCCCTACGCAATAAGACTCAGCCAGGAGTGTATAGAGTTATCTCTAAAGGCCTCGCTAAGGCTAGTGGGAATAGAGTACCCCAAGGTTCACGATGTATCAGATATTCTTCTCGACGCTAAGGAAAGATTCCCGAAGTGGTTCAGGGAGAAAATAGAGTTCTTAGCGGAAGCTTCATCTATTCTCTCGGCAAAAAGGGAGATAGCTTTCTACGGTGGTGAGGAAGATCTTTTAGCTCCAGACGAATTATTTAGCCGCGAAGAAGCTGAAGAGGCTGTGAGAATGGCTGAGCAAACATATAAAATATGCAACAAACTTTTAGAGGAAATGAAAAAGCTGTGTAAAATATAGTGGATCTCACTAGTAACTAAAGATCAACTATTCTCTAAACCCATGAATTAAGGGGGGCTAGTAGTATAGAGCATAGTATGGGTTTTTGAAGCTGCTTTATGAAGCTGTGTTAAATTATGGCTTTTTTGTGTTTTTAGGCCTACCGGAAATGCTTATAAGCTCTTAGGAACATGGATCTACCTGTATTTCGACCCCCGGTGAGGATAGCGAGAAATGAAATTATATATCAGCCCAGAAAGGAAAGTAAATCAAATGGAATGGAGTAGGGGAGATAAGAAAATGGAGAAACTTGTCCTCGACTCATCAATAGTAAAATGGTTTAGTGGGGAAGAAAAACCCATGAAGCACTAAAACTTGCACGTAGAGGGCGGAATAGAGATACTCACTACACCCTTACTCCTCTGCGAGGTAGCTAATGCTCTACGCTACAAACCAGACTACGATCCCCAAAAACTAGTAGAAGCGATAGGTGTACTCTCTGGCTTACACCTTATAACAGAGGAAATCGATAAGGAGCTCCTCATAAGAGCTGAGCAAATAGCATTCGGAACTGGAGTAATAATCTACGACGCCCTACCAGTAGCTCGAGTAGAGAAACACGGAATCACATGTATAACAGCTGACAATACAGTAAACTTATAGACAAATATCCAATAAAACTCCTATAACCTTATGGCTTTAATCAGCCCTAAACATATTCATTATACTAACGACTCTCTCTACAATCCTAGTGGAAGAAAACTTTGAATAGCATCGGGTCCTAAGGCAATTTCCAGCAAAGACTTATAGGTCAACGAGACACATCATACTGGGGGTGCAACTATTGTCTGACTTAAGTTCTATAGCTCAGGTAGCAGCTGAAAAAGAACTAGAGCATGCGGAGGAGCTCAGAGAAACCGCTAAGAAAACAAAACACCTGGTTCTAAAAGCTCTACTAGAGGGTATAGCTAAAGACTCCGAGAAACACAGTCTACTCTACAAAGCTATCTTCGACTTCCTAAACAAAACATCAACTATGCTTAGTGAGGAAGAACTAGAAACCCTAGAAACCAGTATCGAGAGACACATAAAGGTAGAGTCTGAAATGATCCAGCTAGCAAGGGAGTGGAGCGAGAAAGTTGAGAGCCCAAAGCTTAAAATGATTCTAGTAGCCATACTTGAGGACGAGATAAAACACCACAAACTGTTGAGGAACATCCTGGATAAAATAGCTAGGAGAGAAACATTCACGGAAGAAGATTTCTGGGATGCTGTCTGGAGAGATAGCCCCTGGCATGGAACTCCAGGAGGATGAGATAGTACCCACAACCCTCGAAGAAGAGGAAAGCACAAAGCCATAAAAACCTTAGCTGCTGGAGACAAGTGGGTTCAGAGAAAGATGTTAGAGTATTTAACCAAGTAGACCTAGTATTACCAACACACTATGGTATAACTAGGCTATAGCATAAACAAGGCTAACACTACAGTTACCAAGTTATTCCTATAAAATGTAGCCCTAGCACTAAACATAAAACACCTATAGCAACATTCGACCAAGAATCCAAAAAATACCAAAACTCCACACAATACCTTAATTACAAACCAGAAATCCTAGAGATCTAGTTCCTAAACTAAAAATGTATCAATCTACCTTTCGAGCCTATAACAACGTAGATAATTCATCATCTATCAAGAGTTTAAATAGCTTATTAGGGGGAGCGACATAACTTTATCTTATCGAGCTGTGAACATCTCCTCTACTTTAACCAATTAAAATCTCATCTCTATTTAACTTGACACCAAATATCAACCGATGAGAGCTGATGGTACGCATTGCTGTGCAGCGGAAACTAAATAAGTCTTATATAACCTAGGTGAAAACAATTACCTAGGTGAATAAGGTGACTTTGGTCATAAAAAAGGTTGACGAAAAGAAGCTTAGAGAATTTAAAGCAGAAGCTATCCGTAGAGGACTTACATTCTCTAAAGCCTTTGAAAAAGCTATCGATCTCTGGCTGAAGGAGAGAACAGCCATAGAGGCTATTGATATAAATAACAAGTTATATGAAGAAGTCAAAGATGAGCTAGTTAAAAAATACCATGGAAAATACGTGGTTATAGCCGAGGGGAAACTCCTAGGAATATATAATTCCCTAAAGGAAGTCTCCAAAGTTCTCAAAGAGAACCCCAGAATCCGTCACGCTATCGTCGCTAAAATCGGGGTCGACGCACCCCCTAGGGGTGAATTAGAGTGGTGGGGAGGATCTATAGGGTCAAAAAATGCTTAAACTATGAACCAAGCACTCTAAGCGGCTACCCTATTCTCGAAGTTAAACTCTACAACTTAAGAATGGAGGAATTCTCTCAAACCCTAAGAATCCCAGTAGATACAGGTTTTGAGGGCTCCATAATGTTGCTTAACGAAGACTACGAGTTCTTCATGATCGGAGAACTTCCTAGGGAAGCCTGGAGAACATATAGGACTCTAGTGGGTCCTATAACTATGAGAGTTGCTAGAGGATTCATTGAAATTAACGGAAAAACACTAGAAACCCTTATAGAATCCCCACTAGCAGGCAAAGGCAAGAGACTACTCGGCAGAGAACTATTAAATAAACTTATAGTAGTACTAGACGGCCCCCACAATCTATGTTGCATCACCTAATTATCCAACCCTCTATCTCAAAACAATAAAGTACAAATGCATTTTATCGCTCGTAAGTACCTCCACAATATAATACCCTTAGTAACCACCTGATACAGAATATCCTTAGACATTCTCTTAACTCGAATTACAAGAGAACACTTAGGGCTAATGCAGCCTATATCCCCATTTATTATGTATCATGTTTCATCCGGACAATAGCCGTCCTAAACCTAGTCAATAGATACAGATCCGGGATGGGAGGAGCTCTGTTCCCCTTGACTGCCCCGCAGATATTCCCGAATAGATGTGGGGGGCTGGTGAGCCCTTAAAGGGAATCCCTACTCTCTAGGGTGGGGAGGAGGTCAGTAGTTTTTCCTCTGGACTAGGGATATGAATATTTTGT
Source organism: Thermofilaceae archaeon (assembly GCA_027017025.1). GTDB lineage: Archaea > Thermoproteota > Thermoprotei > Thermofilales > Thermofilaceae > JALURH01. The sequence goes on along the minus strand of JALURH010000201.1, from coordinate 1,973 downwards.
GGGAAATATTTTATATATTATAACGAGAAGATAGTGGTGGGTAATTGTTTGGAGAGAATCGTGGTTAAAATCGATAGTAAGGGCAGGGTTTTGATTCCCTCTAAGCTTAGAGAACAGCTAGGGCTAAAACGTGGATCAAATTTGGAAGTGAAAACTAGTGGGGGGCGTATAATACTAGAACCGATAATTCCCGAATCTGTTAAAGTTAGAGCTGGTAGAAAATGGGGGAAAGAGGCTTTTCTCGATGCAGGAGAAGCAACTTTTGGAGAGTATTGAAAAGAAGATATAGGACGTAAACATTCTAGCTATATTTCTAGTTGAAGACCATCCTGGGCACAGATATGTCTAGCCTATCGTCGAAGAGGGGCTTAGGAGAGCATATATTCCCATATTATTGGATATCCTCCCGATAAGGGCTTATTGGATTTTGGAAAGAAAATGGAAGATCGATAAAAGAGAAGCTGCAATAGTGGTATCGGATTTCTTGAGGAAATACGATACTCCAGTATATGTTCCAATTAGAAGGGGAACAATACTAGAAGCATTTAAGCTATCTAAACAGTTAAAACACGACGTGTACGACTGTATCTACCTAGCACTAGCAAAACAAGAAAATGCATCAACGATTATAACAACAGACACGGACTTCGAAAAACTCTGCGAAAAGATGGGGCTAAAATACGAAAATCCAGTGCCATCCAAAATCCTAAAACAATTCCAAAGCTACAAGCAGTATATTTAATCATTAGAACTCCCGCAGATACATCGAAGAATATCTAAATGCGGTGCCTATACACTCTATATTAAGGAGGTGGTAAGAGATTATCAAAGACCTAAAAATCAAGAATCTTCAAATTTTAACGAAGTCGTCTTTGACGAACCTACGGTACCACTCTTCCCACTCGTCTCTAGTCATTATGTGTATTTCGAATGGAGATAAGTCTCCAAGCGTTTTCCTAACTAAAGACCTAAATTTTGCTCTATCCCATTCACCTGCTTCCCTCCTCAATACAACAGCAACATCTATATCGCTTAACGGCCCAAAATCCCCCCTCACAGTACTTCCAAAAACATATACTGCTTCGAGATCGTCGTTGAAGTATTCCCTAGCAATTTTTTTAATCACTTTAGCGTAAAACCTCCACCTACCTCTAATTTTTTTAAACTCTTCAGATAGCTTTACTATGAAATCGAAAGCCACCGTTTAAACACCTCTTTAAACTTCCCAATTAGTTTAATTGCTCTTTCGGCGCTCTTAGCGGAGTATTTTCTACCTAAGTATCTCACAGCTATGTATGCGTCTTCAACTAAGTCGAAGATATCAGAGTTTTCCTCGTAAAATTCTATAGCGTTATCGGCTATAGCGTTAAGAGCCTTAAAGAGTATAGAAAACCTATGTGTTTTCGGATAGTCACCTACTTCTTTAGCCAACATGTACTTAACGTATAGTTGAATGGCTTGCTCAACGAAATAGAGCACAAAACTGTAAGCATTTTCCTTAAATGCTTCGTAAGCTTTCCTCTCAAAATACTCAGCATTCTCTTTGAGAAATTCCACCTAAACACACCTCCTAACCTATTATTAGGGTTCAGTAAATAAATAACTAAGTAGGCTCTTCTAGAGATATACTGGGGATATTTACTAGTAGAGATGCTGAAACAACTTCACCCTACCTTATTGATAAAACCTTATCTACGTATCTAGAAAGTTTTGAAGAAGCAGCCATATTTTCTTCCTCCCCATTAAGGAAAAGTTACACTCCCTCTGATAACTCTAAGCATACTTTCAAGAGTAGTGCTGGCTTTTACGGATCCCCTCTACGGAGAGTAGAAGGAGTATTATACCGGTTTCTTGGGCGTAACCTATGTGCCTCACCCTATATCATAACGGAGACTATTTCTATACATTAATGAAGTGTGGATTTCTAGCAGGCTCGCTTTCTCCTGAGGAGAAACATGAGTAAGTAGGCATAC
>JALURH010000200.1 GCA_027017025.1 Thermofilaceae archaeon | reverse complement strand
TTCCCATCGTACCTGCATAAGCCCATGAGCCGTCAGAAAAAAAGTATTTTGCGCCTAAGGCTTGTGCAGCATCCTCCACTAAGTAGCATCCATTATTCTCTAAAACTTCCTTTATAGGCGAGATATCTACGGGGTTACCAAACATATGTACTACTATAGCGGCTACCGTCCTCTCCGTTATACTTTTCCTAACCTCCCCTGGGTCTATATTGAAGGTTTCTGGGCTAACGTCTACTAGAACCGGTATACCTCCAGCACGTAGAACTGCTTCAGCTACTACACTGCAGGTGAAAGATGGGATAATAACTTCTCGCTTCCTCACACCTATGGTTTCCAGAACTGCTAGGAGTGCAGCTCTACCAGAACCAAATGTCTCAACATAGTCTACACCTATATAGGATGAAAATAGTTTTTTAAATTCGTTGAGGACCTCATCGTAGCTACTAGTGATAGCCTCTATAATTAGACTAAGTTCCTTCACGCCTATATCTACGGAAACCCTAGGGAACAACTACACCGCCCTATAAATTACCTTGAGCCATATATTGAGCCACTGCCCCGTAAACCTACCGTCTTTCCACAGCTCTATGACGAGCCGGAAATCCTCCCCCAACTCGATGCCATAGTATTCTAGGTCGATAACAGACCCTTCTACTAATAATTCACTATATGTAGCGAATCTATCGCTTACACGTAGCCTGTTTATAGACAGCCTTAGGGGAAACAATATTTTGGAGCCCTTCTCCAAGGAAAGCTTTCTCTCATACACTATTGGCGCTGGACAGGGCTCTTCGCCGTACCTCCATACATCGCCTCCTCCAGCGATCTTCACTACAATTACTACCTCTGCGTCACTATACAGGTTGTTTTCAACACCTACGTAGAGCACAGTGGACCCATTATACCTATACACTAGTGTATGTGGGTACCCCGACAATCCTTTATTGGGGTCTAGCACATAGATAACTACGCTCTGCCTCGACATGTAGTCTGTATACACTGTGTAAGCTGATAACAGAATTATGATTATCGAGGATACGCTAATAGATATATAAAATATTTTTTCTTGATCCACCTCCATCAACCGCATAGTTATTGGTACATAGCTTAATAATTAAGTATACTATCGTTAAGTAACCATTAACATAGTATTAAATTCATTAATGCATGCTGTATTAACCGGAGTTAATATAAATTTTTAAATCCTTAAAGCATCATATATTGCCCTAAAATGTGGTAAATATGAGGATTCTCGTTGTCCAGATGACTGGGAACTACCCCCTGGATATAGGGGGTCCCCCCATGGTTGCATATTTCCTCTCGAAGAAGCTTGCTGAGAGAAAACACAGTGTGGAGATGTTGATCCGCGTTAAGGGGGAAGATGAGTTGGAAAGGCTTGAGTCAACTGAGGAGTATGGGGAGCTTAGCGGTAATGTTTCGTTAACCCCGGTTAAAATTAGATACGATTTATTGAGTCTCGCTAATCTACCTAGATTACTACATATTATATATAATGTAACTAGGCTGTTTAATCCAAGCTTATATGACGTCGTGTTATATAATTCTCCTCCGGTAGACGTTACCCTACTCTACCCAGGTAAAGCCTTGGGTAAAGCTAAGCAAGTAATGGTTATTCACGGAGGCCTATTCTATGAACTGAAGAACTATGTTGGTAAAGCGTTAATACGTCTACAGCTAGGTAGGTTTGATAGAGTTGTAGCTCTCAGCAGGTTTACTGAAGAAATAGCTCTGAAATTCGGTTTCAGGAGGAAGCAGGTGGTGAAGATACCTAATGGCGTAGATCCTGGGGAGTTTGATAGAGTGGAGCCCTTAGACCTCGAGGGGGATCCTGTCCTACTCTATGCTGGGAGGCTAGATAGAATAAAGGGGGTTGATTTACTTCTAAGAGCGTATAGGGAGATAGTAGAAGAGTATCCGAGCTCGAAGCTATATATAGTTGGGGATGGCTCAGAATACGGTAGACTAGCCTCCTTGGCTAAGGATATTGGGGTATATGATAGGGTGGTATTCACCGGGTTCATAGACTCTATTAGGGTTGTTCACCGCTACATTAAGTCCGCCGATATATTTATCCTACCTTCATACCGTGAGAACTTTAGCATAGCACTTCTAGAAGCTATGGCCGCTAAAACCCCCCTGGTAGTCTCGGATAATGATGGCAACAGAGATGTCCTTGATGTTGGTGAAGCAATGTTCTTTAAGAATGGTGACTGGAGGGATCTTAGGGAGAAGCTTTCCATACTGATTGGAGACGAAGGTATGCGTAGAAAGATAGCTGAGAAAGCTAGAAGTAGGGTTATGAGAGAATATAACTGGGATAATATTGTATCAAAATATGAAGAATTGTTTATTTCATTATTGGATTAGCGCTAAGCACTTACTGCACCCATAGTTAACCCCTAATTATGTACTTCTGTACTAGCAGCACGAATATAACTACCGGCGATGCGTAACTCGCTCCAGCCCAAAATGAGAGAGAATTGCTGATACAGGCTAGTTAAGTGGGTTTCTGACTACTTTATTGGTAAGATAGATGCTAGGACTGCACTAGAGGGGACAACAGAAGAGTAGCTAGATATACTTAAGAGAGCAGGGTATATTGAGAGCTAAAACATATCTTTTTTCTCCCATAAGTTTCTACCTAGAAATTACTCTCTTATCTTATACTATATTAGGCTACTAGT
>JALURH010000199.1 GCA_027017025.1 Thermofilaceae archaeon | reverse complement strand
ACGTTATGCAGCTATTTTTACTAACCCTCTATTTCATGAACCACTAGGTCTAACATTAATCAAACTAGTTGGGGGGAGCAGAGGTTTCCAGGAACACTATGCGTAGCCTCTAGAAATAATATATTTCTGAGGTGTGTTGGAGATACCGCTAAAGACATGTATCCTGTAGTTTTTCTTCTTAGAGTTTCTTGAGAGCATATCTAAGCGTGGGGTCTGCTATCGTATATGTCACGTTCCTGCCTACTACTTCCTTCTCCACATAGGAGGACTTGAGGAGAGCTTTGAGAACTCTATTAAACGTAGTATCGGGTACTGTCCTCTTCTCAACATCCTCTAGGTAACTTTTTATCTCCGACCAAGTTTTTCTTCCACGGGCGATAGCTTTAGCGACTTCAAGTATTCTCCTATCTGCTGGTCTATGCCTCCTAGTGAATTTAGTGAATTCTTCTAGCGATAATCTACTGGCTTCCTCAAGTATATCCTCTACAATATTTCCCTTACCCCCCTTCTCAATATATTTGAGCCCGAAATAGACTAGCCAACCCACTATACCGTTAAGAGAATCTACAGCTTCCTCTAAAACCTTGCTAGGCGGCTTCACATTATACTGCTCAAAACCTTTCTCAAGGAAATCTAAGCTTTGGCTACGTGAGAAAGAATTTAGTTTAACCTCCCTAAAATACCTGCCGTATAGCGGTGCCTCTGGAGTATTTACCCCAAGAAAATCGTATAGTAAGCCGACCTCAGAGCCGCTAAGAACAATTCTGAGCTCAGAGTGGTCATAGAGGTAAGCTAAAACCTCCGCGAACTCTTTCCCAAAAGGCCCCCTCACATATTGTACTTCATCAAATACGACTACTACCTCGTGATCCTCAAGGCTCCTGAAGAGAGCTGCAAGATCAGTAGCACCTTTCCTCCACGAAAGAGATACGCCTACCCCGAGAATTTCGACACCACTTATTATCCCCAGCTTCCCGCGTAGCTTCTCCCATAAACCCCTATATTTAGCGAAAAACTGGTTGAGTGAGTACTCGATTCTCTTATAGAGGGCTTTCCTAGACTGCGACACTCCCCGCAAATCTACAATAACATGGGGCTTGCCCTCTAAACCCACCAATATTAGGGAGGTTTTTCCAAGCCTTCTAATACCGGTAACAACCGTTAAAGGTGAGGACTCGATAGCAGAGATAAATTCTTTGAGTTCTCGCTCTCTATTGTATAGGTCTTCTCGACTAGATTTAGGTCTAGGATCAAAGTACATAACTAACGCCCCGTTAGTTAACTAACACCCCGGTAGTTAAATTTTTTGGGTCTACCCAGCAGGTTTCTTTGGCACACACTATGGGATAGAAGGCTTCATAGCTACTAGGTAGGGCCAGGATTATTCAAAATAGATAGAATACTTCTTGTTCTCTGACGTTAACTCAGGATGATATATAGGAAGTGGAGAAGACAAACCAAACACTACATAAATTAAGGTAGTGTTTGGAACACTACCTTAATCTCCATAACCCCTGTCTCCCTTCTCGGGGGATAGTGGTTATGGGCTGGAGACCCAGCCCGAGGCTGAACCCTAAAAGGGATGTAGCCCCAAACCTCCCCGCCATAGCGACACCAAAAACTCTCACCCTCTAGGGTGGGGAGGAAATCAGAGCGTATTTACTCTCTACTCCAGCTTTGGTAGTAAGATATATGTGGTGTAGATTGCTTGGAAAGAGAGATGAACCCTAGTGCCCATCAGGAGTATAGAGGTAGGTTAACTGGTGTATTAGTCTTACTTACACTCACATTTATTTGGGGGACATCTTTTCCCTTCATTAAAATAGTTGTTGAGAAAATAGGTTTCATATATTATGTAGCTATACGTTTTAGCCTAGCTTCTCTCCTACTCCTACCGCTCATAGCGGCGAAGGGGTGTAGAGAAGCCTTACTTAGGAACTTCAGGGGCGGTGTCGTACTAGGTTTACTGTATTTCTGTGGGATAACGCTCCAGGGCTGGGGGATGGAGTATACCTCGGCATCTAATGCAGCTTTTATCACGGGCTTAAGTACAGTATTGGTCTACGCCATAGAGGTAGCTATGGGTGGAGAAAGATTTTCTATAAAGCTTACACTAGCTGTAGCTCTATCAACCGTAGGTTTATACCTGCTTTCAGCTACAGAAAACCTACCTATAGGGCTGGGGGACTTAATAGTTCTAGGTGGAGCAGTATTCTGGGCTCTACAGATAATAGCTGTAGGGAAATATACGAGAGAAATGGATCTCCTTTTTCTCCTATTCTATGAGAACATATTCACTGCTCTCGGAGGAATACTGGCTACACCATTTACCGGGTTTTCATCACTTAATTCCTTAGTTGAAACCATGTTACCACTACTATATCTAGCTATTTTCTGTACTATCCTAGCTAATGCGTTACAACTCTACGGCCAGAAACTTACCAGTAATACTGAAGCTGCTATAGTATATCTCATGGAGCCTGTTTTCGCTACCCTACTCTCATTTATTCTTCTTGGTGAAGCACTCAGCCCTAGACAGATAATTGGTGCGGGAGCTATAATATGTGCTATGGCTTTAAGCTCTATAGGCTCATCTCATTAGAGAAGTTCTCTTCCTATTCTTAACCAGAAAAATTAGTAACAACTAGTTAAGTGTTTCCCTGATAGGAAGATGCTTATCACCGCTATTAATCCATAATCAAATATTACTCCTATATCCGCTAAGCATCGTATATCAACATCAATACTCATGTGTTTT
>JALURH010000198.1 GCA_027017025.1 Thermofilaceae archaeon | reverse complement strand
TCGAAACCAAACATTGGCTTGAGGTCAGCGATTATGGTATATGCTGTTCCGCTACTACCAACTACCGAGGTTATAAAGCCCTGCTCATTGTTGAATGATGCAAAACCCCTATATGGATCCTTGCCTTCTGGAGCCTTTATCTCGACTGTACCATCCTTTGAGACAGATATTATTCTGAAGCCCCTATAGTCTGCTTCCCTACGTCCACCGCATGTCGTTGTAGTAGCGATAAAGATGGTTTTATCGTTATATACCACTACGCTATCCCCATGAACATGCCCAGATAATACGAGCCTAACCCCATATTCCTCAACTATCCTCATAAACTCCTTAGCAGAATCCATGCTGTCAGCCCAACTACTATACATTATGTTCTTGAGCTCCTCAAGTTTCTCCCAGGATCCTGTGACCCTCTTATATACCCCATAGTTAAATATCGGGTGATGCATTAAGACTATCATTATCTTACCCTTGTAGAGTTTAGCTACCTTCTCGAACCACTGGAGCTGTGGTCTACTGAGGTAACCATAGTATTGTGTATCCAGCCCTATTATAACGAAGTCTCCGATAACTCTATACCAAGGTATTGGCCCTACATAGCGGCCATAGTATCTCTCGGAGAACCCCTTTTCATCTGTCTGGGAGTGATCGTGGTTACCTGGCACGAAGAAAGTTGGCTTCCTAGCCCTATTCGTAATCTCCCTGAGAAGCTTGAGGGATTTAACATCGCTTCCCACATCTACATCGTCTCCAGTGATAACAGCGAAATCTACTGGAAGTGTGTTAAGTAGGTTTATTACAGTCTCGTAGTAGAGATATGAGGGGATATTGTCGGTAAGTATCCCTATATGTATATCTGAGAAATGCATAAAGGTTATAGTATCCGGGTACTTCGTTAAAACCCATACACTTCTAGGCTCTCTAACTTCTTCGCCGTTGACAGTAACGTATATGTCGTAGAGTTCTGGCTCAATTTTCTTGGGTATCTCTACTAGAACCTTTATATCTGTATCTTCAGTGAATATATTCACTACTTTAAGGTCGTATTTAACTCCCGGAGCTACTAGCCACGCTTTATCTATGTTTTCCGCACCCTTAATCGTTATATTGAACTTATACCCTGGGACAGCGACTACTGGTACAGAATACCTTGGGTCTATAATAGAGGCTTTGGGTTGGGCAGAAGCAGGATAGAACAGTAGAGTTAGGGATATCACAAGTGTGAGTGAAACAACTATAGCTAAGACTCTCCTACTCATATTAGCCCTACCGAGTAGATAGGATGTAGAATGATTTATTAATGAAACGGTTAGATGCTAAGGATCCAGTAATTAAGCTATAGCCTCGAATCCTATCTCCTCCCACTCCTCTATTGGGAATATTGCTACATCGTCTCGGCCAATATATAGAGTTACTTTCGAACCAGAATCTATCTCTAATTCAGGGTCCACATACGCTATTATCGTTTGGGACCCTACCCTAACCCTTATTTGTTTAAAGGGTCCAAGGAACATTGCTAGCTCTACATGCCCCTCAAGTTTATTAGATTCGGTTTCAGCTTCTAGGGAGAAGTCTTCCGGTCTCATAACGGCTATAGCCTCCCTCCCCTTCTCTAACCTTATGTTCTCGGCAACATAGCCCTCTATTCTGAGTCCTCCAGCATCTAAGACTACGCTAATATCGCTAGATTCTATAACTCTTCCCCTGAGTATAGTGCTTCTACCTATAAATGTTGCTACGAAGAGGTTCCTGGGGCTCATATATACCTCCATAGGGGAGCCTATTTGGAGAATTCTTCCCCTATTCATAATAGCAACCCTATCAGACAGGCTCATAGCCTCCTCCTGGTCATGTGTTACATATATAGTTGTTATACCGAGTCTCCTCTGAAGCTTCTTAACCTCCTCTCTCATCCTCAGCCTTAGCTTGGCATCCAGGTTGCTTAGAGGCTCGTCAAGCAATAGCACCTTTGGTTCAACAACCAGTGCTCTAGCTAGAGCCACCCTCTGTTGCTGGCCACCGCTAAGTTGTAGTGGAAACCTATCCTCTAAGCCCCTTAATCCAACTAGATCTAAAACCTCCTCGACTCTTTTCTTAATTTCACTCATAGGTAGTTTCCTCATTTTCAGGCCATAGGCTACGTTGTCGAATACATTCATGTGGGGCCAGAGTGCATAGTTCTGGAAAACCATTGCACAGCCACGTTCATAGGGTTTCTTGAAAGTAACTTCTTCGCTATCAAAAAGTACTTTCCCCTCATCGGGTAGCTCGAAACCAGCTATAATCCTTAAGGTAGTGGTTTTACCACAACCACTTGGACCTAGGAGTGTGAATAGCTCCCCCTCTTTTACCTCAAGACTTACATCATCGACGGCTACTACATCCCCAAAGCGTTTAGTTACGTCCTCAAGTATTACCCTAGTCAATTTCTACACCCCTATGTATGCGTACTTCTGCTTAAATACAATATTTATTAGGGTTATTACCGTAAGTTGGACACTTATCAATAGTACGCCGAGGGATGCTACAACATGGGGTCCGCGAACCCTATTCAAGTAGTCTAACATTATGAATGTTATTGGGGCTTGATGTCCTTCTCCAACGCCCCCCAGTCCCCCTAGCGTTACGCTCGTGCTCGTCTCACTCATACAGTAAACAAAGCTTACCAATATACCGCTTAGAATATTTAGTACTATGAGGGGTATAACTATACTCCTGAAGGTCTTGAATCTTCCAGCACCTAGGTTCATTGAAGCCTCCTCTAGCGCT
>JALURH010000197.1 GCA_027017025.1 Thermofilaceae archaeon | reverse complement strand
AGCCTTCATCCGCACCCTCCAACCGTGTGGTCATAGGCTTATTCACCACACGGTTGGATAATGCTGCTAGCAATATATCTCTCAGGCCTAAGCCTAAGACAGATGGTTAGGACGCTAGAGCTAGTAAGTAATGCTGGCTACAACGCCTCCCTTATGCGGCTTCACCCTTATCTTCCTGGGCCTTGGGTCTCTCTGCCTAACCAGCAAGGCGTTACCCCCTACTCTGTAGGGTGAGTGTAGTTTAGAAACAGCCTAGCAGGGCTTAGAGAACAAGCATATATGCTGAAAAAACAAAATAGTTTTCAATACCTAACATATTTTTAGATGAAAAACCTGGGAAAACCCATGTTGGCCCCTCGGCCCTACGCTGGAGGCTGCCCCTGTGCTGGGGGAGCCCTAAGCAATGATGAAACCACTCAGCTTAGGGGAAGCCCGAATCACTTCAGCCACCCAGCACCCCACACTGAGCAAACCCCCACAAAAACCCCTTAAGTTGACAGCACCGCATATAAGGACACTATATTCTAGTAAACTAGTGCTTTAAGTTACTTACTCAATTATCCTAACTTATTATAATAATCCAGTTTTCTTCCTCAGTTCTGCACTAGGGCTGCTTGACCTAGATTTCTTCTAGCACTAAACCATTTGTCTTTAGTTGCTAGACGGCGGTAGGCTAGTATACAGCCGGGATCAGGGGCTAAGCAGTTTCTAAAGTACGCATATGCCCTAGCTCTACACCCACCACATACGTACCTATAGGGGCATTCCCCACATATCTCTATCAATTCCTTATTCCTGAGTTTCTCCAGAAGCCTATTTTTCCTCCAGAACTCTAGGTACTCGTCGCCGCTACTGAACTGCTTTATATTCCCAAGCTTTACTGGTAGGAATACGCATGGCTGCATATCTCCGTTAGGTTTTAAACCCATATAGAACCTGCCGGCTCCACAACCCCCAATAAAATCAGCTAGCGTAGTTAGGCGGCCACTAAGCTCAACATTGTAGAAGTGGGTGGCTAAGTAGCATTTCTTGTTCTGTAACGCTATCCTCGCGTAATATGGTGCTGTCGACAAGAAATTAACTCTACTCTCATTAAGCCTCCTCCACAACAACTTCAGTATCTCCTCCCGCTCCCCCGGGGTTAAATCTAATACAGATTCCCCCCTACCTGTTGGAATAAAGTTGTAGAGCATAAAGTACTGTACCCCAAGTTTCTCCGCTAGATCCATAACGGCTGGGACGTAGCGATAATTTAACTTTGTAGCTGTCATAGATATACAGGTCGTTATTCCTACATCAACGGAGTTCTTTATGCCCTCAATAGTTTTCCCATATATCCCTGGAACCCCTCTAAACTTTTCATGGATCTCCTTGGTTCCGTCAAGGCTTACCTGGATGAAATCAACCTTATGTTTCTTCAGCTCCCTAGCTCTATCCCTAGTTAGTAGCGTCCCATTCGTAGCTATAGAGACCTGCATCTCATACTCCTTAGCCCTATCTATCAGCTCATAGAGATCCTTTCTCATCAAGGGTTCTCCGCCCGAGAAAGCTATTGCTACAACCCCGGCTTCACCAAGTATATCGACTACTTTTAATGCTGCCTCGGTGGTTAACTCATCTACCAAGGGCTTCCCTGCACTAGCGTAACAATGCTTACATTTCAGGTTACAGGCATATGTAACGTCCCAGACAATTAGGAAGGGAGCCCCGGGAGTAAATGGTTTCCTTACACCAAAGTACGCCAACCCCCTAATGATGTTAACCAGCCCCTTCCTGAAGTATGGATCGAGTAGGGCTTTCCTCAGTTCTTCCCTACCCTCGCTTCCAATAAAGCTCTCCAATCCTTTTTCAAGCACCTTCTTAAAGAACCAGTAGTAGGCTTCTCTAAGTTCTTCACCCCTAGCATAAGCCTTCAAGTACCTCTCTACTCTTGTGGCTCCAGACTTCTCTCTCTTTAGCAACTTGTGAAGTAAAAACCTTGAGGGAGGGCTCTCTACAAAACGGGAAAAAGCTATAGCCATCTCCGGGGTTTCCGTAGATTCTCACCCCAATATTAGGTACTTTAGAACAATATTTAATTTATTTCTACAAGGAACGAAATATGCTGGAAAAACTATTCTTTACTTCGAGGGGAACCATTTCTTTGAGGCCGGCGAAGGTTAGGCCTCTTCAATATCTCAAAAGCCGAAGCTTTTGATCCCGTATTGTGATGTTGTTTTCTGATAGAGTCTGAGGAAGATGTTTTGAGGCTTAAGCCACACATGCTTGTAGCTAAGCGTACTGCTTTTTTGTCGGCAGAAAGGTATCAGTAGTAGGCCTCTTAAGCCTATAGTTCACTCTCCACTAGGTATGTAGAGATAGAGCTAGAGATCTTCATCAAAAAGTTTATTTATGTGTAGAAAGAGTTCCTCCTATGATAGGAGCCTTAATCTTCGTGCTATTCTTCTCGATAAGTTTTCTAGCTACCCTATCGATACCAGATTTGCCTCCAGCCCCATGGATATTAGGTTACGCTGGTATACCACGTGTAGAATATAAGGTAGTAGGTTATCCAGCTTGGCTACTTATGCACTCTATTGTTAACGGCGTAGTCTATGGATTTATTTTCTGGCTTATATTCTCCATAGCTAACTCAATAGTTAGTAGAAGGGGGAAATCGGAGAGTAGATGATACAAGGAACGGAGACTAGTGGCTAAAGAATATAGAGCTATAGATTTCAGAGCACTTGCTTACTAGTAATAAACACTGCTGGCAGCTATTTCCACACACAAGTAGAT
>JALURH010000196.1 GCA_027017025.1 Thermofilaceae archaeon | reverse complement strand
GTTAAGAAGCATCCTATCATTTATCTTCCGCTAAAACCTGAATACAAGATAATAGATGAGTATTGGGTAGTAAAACCGTTTGCTAAGGTAAAAATAGCCGAAATCCCCGAAATGGGGTACCAGAGGGTGTATTTCGTTGAAGAAGTTCAGCTAAACCCAGAGGAACAAAAAGCTCTGGAGAAGCTTATAGATATTCTAAGTGTTGAACTTGAACCACCGGAATCATTTGAAGTTGAAGTAAGGAAACATATTATAGAGGAGGCAAGGAGATTAGCAAATAAGTACCGTAAAGCTATAAGAGGGCTAAGCGATGAAAGCTGGGATAGGGTAATCTACTATATTGAGAGAGACCTTGTGGGCTATGGTCCAATAGAAGTTATGATGCGTGACTATAAACTAGAAGATATATCCTGTGATGGTGTAAATCGAGCTATACACGTATGGCATAGGGATTATGAAAGCATACCGACAAACGTTATCTTTACTGATAGAGATTACCTACGAGAATTCATAGTTAAGTTAACCCATATGGCTGGGAAACATATCTCTGCCGCCTTTCCAATAGTAGATGCTATGCTCCCAGGTAGACATAGGTTAGCAGCAACCTATGGAGAAGAGGTCTCGCCAAGGGGGAGTACATTCACAATTAGAAAATTTAGGGAGAAGCCATTCTCCATAATAGACATAATAGATATGAATAACCTAGATAGCTGGTCAGCAGCCTTCACGTGGCTAATGATAGAGAATAGAGCCACATTGATGGTTATCGGTGCTACAGCTGCCGGGAAAACAACGTTGCTCAACGCTATCGCAAACTTCTTTAAACCAGGTTTCAAAATAGTGACAATAGAGGAGACTCCTGAACTCAATCTACCTCACGAAAACTGGGTACAGCTTGTCAGTAGGGAAAGTTATGGGCTTGGGGAGGCACGTGTTGGAGAAATAACGTTATATGATCTAGTTAAGGTTTCGCTTAGATATAGACCAGACTATATAATAGTTGGAGAGGTGAGGGGGGAGGAGGCATTTGTTCTCTTTCAGGCTATGTCTACTGGACATGGAGGCATGTCAACTATGCATGCAGACTCGCTTGAGAGGGCTATAAAGAGGCTTACAAGCCCACCAATGAATGTATCCCCAGCTTATATCCCCTCTCTAAACTTTGTGATGCTTACCGAAAGAACAATCCTACCTAGTGGGAGATTTGCTAGGAGAGTTAGATATATCTGGGAGATAGAGGATTATGAGAGGTACCACGTAATAATGAAATGGAACCCTATAACCGATAGACATGAAATAGTGTCTGAAAGCAGCCATCTCAAGAGGCTTGCTGAACGCCTAGGAAAATCAGTAGCAGAATTGCTTGACGAAATAGAGAGAAGGCGTATAGTCTTGGAATGGATGAAGCTGAAGGGCATTAAGGAAACGATAGAAGTTTTCAAGTATATTAACATGTACTATGTAAATCCCAGAGGGACGTTTGAACGGGCAGAACGCGACCTTAAGAAAATGAAGATAAAACTAAGGCCACCAAGTAGAAGAAGAACTGAGATAACAGTAGCGCCGGGAAAGGAGATATATAGTTCATTACCTACCTTTAGTCCAAAAAGAAGAGAGATAGAGGAGTTTTCTAGAAAAACATCTACACAGTCCAGTTCACGTGAAACAGAGATTGGTATCAAGCCTGACTTAAGGACTGTGGAAAGAACTAGTAGGGAAGTACCTAGAGCACTAGATATGAAGGAGAAAATACTTAAAGCAATACTAGATCTCGGCGGTGAGGCTGATAGAAACTCAATCCTAGGTATGGCTGGTCTGACCCAGGACCAATTTATGTCCAATATAAAGGGCCTAATCTCGAATAGGCTTGTTCTCCCAACAATAATATACATTGATGGGAAACCTCGGTTAGGGTATAAACTAACGAAGGATGGAGAAAAGATCGCTAAAGGATTAGGAGAATAGCTATGATTGATACAAGCATAGTTGATAGACTAAAAGAAATAGACTCTATGATAAATATTGGGAAAAGCGAAGTTCAACTCAAGGTGCTCCTTAACCTAGAGCATGAGAAACCTACAAGCTTGGCAATACTTCAGTCTCATTTAAGGGTGCCTAAGAGGTCTCTCGTGGATGCTGTACAGAAGCTAAAAAACAAGGGGCTTGTAGAGATAACCGAGAAAGGGGTATATAGGTTAACGCTTAAGGGGAAGAAATTAAAGGAGAGTATACTTGGACTAGGGGGGTATAGCTTATATCAAGCATGTATAGCTATAAGACTGTTGCTAACACTCGCTGTAGTAGGAACTAAGGAGCTAAAAATAAGGCGTGGAAAAACAGTTTTTAAGGAAACTGTGCCTATATGGGTAACATTAGAGGAGCTCTCGAAGGCTATAGATATGGATGCGAACGAGGTAGCGTATATACTTGATGCCTACTGCTACGACTATGTAAAGAAGAGGGAGATAGAGGAAGGATTACTAGAATATAAACTAAACGATAGGGGCTTATCTGTTGCCAGGAAAATATTGAAGGATCTTGGGCTAAGTTTCTTCTCAGCGAAAGTTATAGGGATGATTGCTGTTACAGCGGATCCATTAACTGCTATGAGGAGATTTATGTTACTCTATGCCATACTAACATTCATTACTATTATGACTGCACCACTATATCCATGGCACATTATACCGTCAGTCATTTGGCTGGTAATCACATTATATACAGCTTTTCTCTTAGGGTTAACAATAAAAGACTAAAATAAATTATATTATCTACTATGGAT
>JALURH010000195.1 GCA_027017025.1 Thermofilaceae archaeon | reverse complement strand
ATTTTAAACTATGTTTTTAACGTATTTACCGAGAGAGATACTGGTTGCATATAGGTGTTTGAATGGATATGAACGTAAATATCTCCTCAACGAATACTTCCTTCATAAACGGTGAGATTAAGGGTGGAGTAAGTATTGGTTTTATAACTGCATATCCTCCCGATAAAGGTAGGCTAATCGACTACGCTTATATGCTAATAAAGCACTTAGTTGACTTAAATCCCGCCCTGACTGTTACAGTATTCTCTGACCTACCTTTCTCATCTACTGGAGGTAGAGTTAACGTAGTTTCCTCCTGGAGGCCAGATTACCCATTGTCCCTTGCTAAGTTATTTGGGAAGATACTTAAGTATAGACCCAGGATACTTGTATTCAATGTACATATGGCTGTATTTGGGAGGAGTAGAGTTATGAACTTCCTCGGTTTCTCCCTAATCTTCCTGCTCAATATCCTACGTAGATTACTCAGCTACAGGACTGTCGTAATTCTGCACAATATTCCTGAGTGTATTAAGATAGAGGCAGTTGGTATGAAGTTATCACTCCCAAATAGAGTTGGGTTTCTGCTGGCAGAGAAAATGGCTCTCACGTGTAACACCGTTATCGTCTTAATGAGATCCTATGTCACTATGCTTAGGAGAAGATTTAGGAAAAATAATATCACCTATATTCCCCACGGGGCGTGGATCTGGAATACACCCAACACGCCTAGAGACAATAGAGACTCCATAGTTTTCATTGGCTATCTTTCCCCAACAAAGGATATCTACGCATTGGTGAAAGCTTTCCTAAAGGTAAGAAGCAAATATCCATGGCTTAAGCTCGTAATAGCTGGATCATCTCACCCAAACTTCCCTGAGACAAGGGAGTATTTAGAGAAGATTAAGTATATTGAGGGAATTAAGTTTCTAGGCTACCTACCAGACGAGAATATACCTAGAGTTTTGGCTCAAGCTCTAGCAGTAGTACTACCCTATAAGACAACTACTGGGACTAGCGGCGTTTTACACCTTGTTAGCTCGGCTGGAGTGCCTATAATAGCGCCCCCCATAGAGGAATTTAAAGAGTTATATAGAGAGGGGGCTGGAATCTTTTTCTCAGAGGTAGATCCTATGGAGTTATCGAAGGCTATTAAGGTGCTTATTGAAGATAGGGATCTTTGGCGGAAACTATCCATGAGGTCGGTTAATTTTGCATCTAGCAGGTCCTGGGAAAGAATAGCCTATAGATTCAATAGGGTTCTTGTAGAGTTAGCTAAATAGTTCCTGTGGAACTTTCTTTAAACTTCTAGATAGGGTTAAGAGATACAGATCTATCTCCCCCTACTAACTGCTCTTTTTAGCTTCACTTACCCTAGGAGAATACTTCAGGTACTCCGCAGTTAGTGCAATCATTAATGATGTACTTAGCTACCTCCGCAGCCTAGCAGGATTCTACCAGAACTTGTAGCAATAGGGCTGTAACATTAGATTGTGTCTTTCTGTACTATTTTGTGTCTTTCATGCCTCTAGGGGTTATTAGGTTATGCTAAAATTATAAAATTTTGTAGCTAATATTGTAGTGGGTGGGTGAGCTCGATGAGCTAGGCTAGGAGGGACTGTGGAATGAACCACTCTTCGCTGAGGGGAGCATAGCTCTCATAGGCTGGGAGAAAAAGGGGATAAAGAACCGTAATAAACCCAGCCACGCCAGATACAACCTAACATAGCTTAATACATGAAAACACAGTTAGGGCAACGGTGTTAAAACTAGCATAAAGCAAAATAACAAAGAATAAAAAGAGGGTAATTTCTCACCATTTCTTCAATAGATTACCGTACCTATCTACGTGTACAATATCTTTGAGCTCCTTTCTGCTCTTAGCTACTGGCTTCTCGTCGGGCCAGCCTACTGCTAGCAGTGCTACCGGAACTTTATTCTCGGGTAAGCCGAGAATCCTTTGTATATCTTCTACGTTCCTGAGGGTTTGTAGCCAAACAGTACCTAAGCCGTATGCATGGGCTGCAAGCATAATATACATCGTTGCATTCGCACAATCAACTTGGTACGAAACAGGTGACACCTCTTTGTCCCCCACCACTACTATACCTAGCGGTGCTCTCCCCAGGGGGCCTGTCCAAGCATGCACCCTAGCTAATTTTTCCTTTACTCCAGGATCCTTAACTATTATGAACTCCCATGGCTGTCTATTCCCAGCACTAGGAGCCAACCTAGCTATATCAAGTATCTTCAGTATTAGCTCGTCACTTACAGGATCTGATTTAAATCTCCTTACACTTCTCCTAGTCTTCAGAAACTCTATACAGTCCTCATAGCCCACTTTCTCACCAAGATATATTCTCCCTAATTACTCTATAAGCTTATTCACAGAGCAATATGTTAGGTTATTTAGGGTAGGCTAGTGTGAGGATTTGGGCTAGGTAGCTGATTACTTCATTTACCCCTAGTTTACTGTAGCCTCTAGCTCTACCCCTAAAGACGTATGGGATTTCTTCAACCCTCCCATATCTCCCCCTAACAATTATATCAAGTATTATCTTGAATCCACGCTCAGTAAATTCTATTCCTTCAATAACTGATCGCTTCAAGGCAAAGAACCCTGAAACAGGATCCCTTATCCCCCTCGTTTTAGGTAGAAATATTTTTGCAAGCAATATAGCTACCCGGGAAACAACACGCCTAGAGAAACTCCACCCTACGATTCCTCCCCCACATACATACCTAGATCCTATAACTATGTCTACACCAGAAGCTATCTTATCTAGCATTTGCGGTAGGAGCTGGGGTGGATGCTGGAAATCAGCATCCATAACTACGTATACTTCCCCGCAGGCAACATTGAAGCCATATACCACGGCTGAGGAGAGACCGCGTCTAGCACCCCTATCGTATACATAGACGTTACCATAGGCTTTACCACACTGCTCAGCAACATAAGCCGTTCCATCGGGGCTACCATCATCCACAACTATCACCTCAAAGTTATATCCTTTGAGAACTTTTTCCAGCTCACCTATTAGTTTACAGATGTTTTCAGCCTCATTGTAGGTAGGTATAATAACTGAAACCCTCCCCTCCTCCACCCGAGTAGCCAAACCAAAACACCTACCTCATAGTTATTTATAGAGCCACAAAGATATAGGTATGGAGTAAAGGATTCTGGAGCAAAATCTCTAACCGCCAATGGATTAACTTGGTGCTCCTTCAATAGTAACTTCTACCGTATACTTGGCGTATCCCCTAGCTACTGTGAGGAGAATTCTATTACCTATACCTTTCCTCCTAATGCTACTAGCCAAATCGCTAGCTTTCTTTATCTCAGTATCATCTACCTTAAGCACTATGTCTCCTCTCCTGAGCCCAGCGTAGTGTGCGGGTGAGCCGGGAACAACGCCTACAATCAACGCTCCCTTATCGATAGGTGCCCCTATTTCGCGGGCAAGCATAGGGTTTAGGTCAACGGTGTATATACCTATCCAGGGCCTATAGACCTTACCGTACTTTAGCAACTGCTCGACAATATACTTGACCTCGTTTATTGGTATAGCGAAACCTATTCCCTGTGCAAAAGGTATCATTGCTGTCGTAATCCCTATAACTCTTCCCTCCAGATCCACTAACGGGCCACCACTATTCCCAGGATTTATAGCTGCATCTGTTTGTATAAGGTTCTCGAAGACTATGTCTCCAGCACGTATAGTTCTATCTAGGCCACTAATTATCCCGAGCGTAACCGAGGGACCACCTAGGATATGGCTGAAGGGGTTTCCTATAGCTATAACCAACTGCCCTATCCTAAGGGTATCTGAGTCACCTAGTTCAGCTGGCTCAATACCATCTTTAGGTATTCTAATTAACGCTATATCGTTTCTCCTATCCATGCCCACTATACTAGCTTTATAGGACTCGCCTGAAGGCAAAGTTACCTCTAGTTTCTCAAACCCCTTTACAACATGTGCATTAGTTACTATAAGACCGTTCTCGTCTATAACTACGCCCGAGCCTATACCCTTAACAGGTTGGGAGAAAAAGAGGAAATCTATAATCTTCGTACTACTTATACTCACCACGCTTTTCCTTATTTTTTCATATGCATTTATAATTGAATCCTGAAAACTCATCTACTCCACGTTAATAAATTAGGAACTATGTACTTATATATTAATAAGTTAATTATTCGAGCGGTGTTGTTAGGAAAAATATCCACTATTAGGGGTCATTGTATATGTTAATGTATTTTTCCAAAACAATGTCCCAGTTATATTCCTTCACGACCTTCTCATAAGCATTGTCTACAAGTTTTCTAGCGAGTTTCTCGTCCCCTAGAATATGTTCTATCGCTGCACGTAGTTCCTCAGGTTCCTCAGGTGAGACAAGTAAACCAGTTACCTTGTCTTCAACTAGCTCTACGTTTCCTCCAACAGTTGTTGCTACAACTGGTACTCTACAGGCCATTGCTTCAAGTATTACTGTCGGTAATCCTTCAGTCCTGGAGGGTAAAACGAAGACGTTTGAACCCTTCATATACTCTAAGACCTCCCTCCTTGTCTCCAGGAAACCTAGGAAATGTATATTGCTGTACCCATCAGCGAGCTTCTTTAATTTTTCCTCTTCTGGACCTTTACCGATTATAACTAGGTGTGCATCTTTGATCCCCCTAAATGCCTCTATTAAAACATCTAGTCCCTTCTCATGAGAAAGTCTTCCAGCATAAACAACTTGTTTCTCATAGATTTTCTTTGAGGTCTCAGGTACTATATCTAGTTCTATGGCATTAGGTATGTATTCAACCCTATACCCCATCTCCTCATAGTACCTCGCTGCTGCTCTAGAGACGGATGTTATTATATCAGCCCATTTGAGAGCCCTTTTCTCCAGTATTTCACTTAGTTTGGTGGTAATAGAGCTATGTGTTAGCTTTATGTACTCGGAGTATACGCCGTGTATTGTGAATATTTTCTTGCCTCCAGCTAGGCGCATAGGTATAGCTGAGGGGAAATTATGTGCATGTACTATATCGTATTTCCTGAGTATACTCTTGAAGGAAGCTGTTACAGCGAAGGAAGGATTCCTCAATCCCTTAATATTTATTATCGGGGTATTCTCAGACGATAATATTTTTACTTCATATCCCTTTTCTTTAAGCCTCCTATAGAGAACAGCGGTGTGCTGAGCTACTCCACCAATACCACTAATCTTGGGAGAAATTATCAATATCTTCAAGGACTACACCAAATAGAGTATAGTATCTTCTTAGCCGATACCTATATGTTCCGTTACTAAGGAATATAGTTTCTCAACATTCTCCTCCAATGTACTGTGCTCTGTATCCAGTATAAGCTCCGGCTCCTCGGGGGGCTCATAGGGGTCATCGAGCCCCGTCATATGCTTTATTTCGCCTCTTAAAGCCTTCTTGTATAATCCCTTGGGGTCACGTCTCATACACTCCTCTAAACTACATTTAACGTATACCTCTAAGAAAGGTATATTCTCCCCCTCGATAACTTCCCTAATCTCCTTCCTCACACTCCTATATGGGGAAACAAAAGAGCAGAGAACCACAACCCCATTCCTAGCCAGAAGTTTTGATACATATGCTACCCTCCTCAAATGCCTCTCCCTATCTTCACGCGTGAAACCAGCTTCAGGGCTAAGCCATCTCCTAACCTCATCCCCATCAAGCAACTCTACTTTTAAACCCTTCCCCCTTAATTTCTCAGCTACAACTCTAGCTACACTCGTCTTACCCGACCCAGGTAAGCCTGTAAGCCACACAACTATACCTTTCTCCATACTCCTCAACCTCCACCAACACCCATTAATCCAAGCATAAGATTCAATACATCTCTTATATTGTAGGTTCCCTCTTTATTACTTAGAGTTCCCTCGGGATCATGAACAGCTAATACACCATGCCAATCATGTACAGCATCGTCCGGCCCTCTATCGTTCTCAAGCAGATAATTGGTCTTCCACCCCAAGGTTCCAGCACTCCTCCAGTAGAGATCATCAAAATATACTATAAGGTCTGGTGGATCCCCCCTAACCTCTGGATATAGCTCCTCAGGTTTATAGACCTTTGTATCCCATTTCTCCCCATTTGGACCCTTTATTTTCTTTAGTTCTTCAGCTAACATATCCCTATAGTACTCATAGTCGCTTGGCTCTATAACTCCCATGGGATCCCTACCCTTAATATTCAAGAATACCCTAGCGTAATAGCCCCCCCACCCCCAAGCTATAGTCTTGCTCCAACCCACCTTTACATCTTTGAGGTCTGTACCCGGCTTTATATTATCTTGCTCTATCTTCAGGAAGCCTTGTTCAGCTAGCCACTGGTTTATAACGAATGCCCCCTTCATTCTCTTTGCTCCATGATCTGATACGATCATTACTATTGTATCTCTAGGTACTACATCTAGGAGAGCAGCTATTTCCTGGTCGATTAGCTTATAGTAATCCCTGATAACATTCTCGTATTTGTTCCCAGGGGTATATTTATGATGCTCCTTATCCATATAGCCCCAGAAAGCGTGGTGCACCCGGTCTATCCCTATTTCTACGAACATGAAGAAATCCCACTTCCTAGCTGAAGCAAGGTACCTTAGTACCCGGAAATGTTGTTTTGTCATGTTCCATAGCTCCCTAATTATACGATCACGTTCCTCGCTCCTATAGACTATATCGAATATGTATTTCCCGAATCTATCCTCGATTTCCCTCTTTAGGTTTGGGGGGAAAGTATATGTGACTTCAGGCCCAGGGGTTATGAAACCACTAACCATTACCCCTCTAATAGGCTTTGGTGGATAACTCGGCGGTACACCCACCACTATGTTTCTTAGCCCTCTCCTACCTAATATATCCCAGATAGCTGGGTGTTTTACTGAACGTGAATTAGCTATATAGAACTCATTATATGTGCCCGGTTTCCTATGCCTAAAACCATATAATCCAAGTTCCCCCGGTGTTTTCCCGGTAACCATTACGGTCCACGCAGGGATAGTAATTGGGGGGTGGCTACTTATTACCTCTGCTTTTAGGCTACTATCGAGTAACCCAGCTATTGTAGGTAGATCGTTAATGAATTCTTTATAGAGGAGCTTAGGGGATGCACAGTCCAAACCTATAACTAAGAGGCGTCTCACCATACTATACCTCCTCAATAAACGGGTTATCGTAGCTTAGAATAACTCTAGCTACCTCTGGCCTCATCATAGTTTCAGGCGGTGTCTGCCCCGAGAGTATCATTTGCCTTATTTTTGTTCCACTTATCTTCACTCTGTATTCCTCGCTATGTGGACATACCTTCTCGTTAGCTACTCCACCGCACCTACGGCAGTAGAAGAACTCCTTAACGAATAGTGGTGTAATCCCTAGATCGGGGAATTCGGAGAATATTTCTTGTGCCTCATAAGGCCCATAATAGTTGCCTACTCCAGCATGGTCTCTACCAACAATGAAATGTGTACAGCCATAGTTTTTCCTCATTATAGCGTGGTGTATTGCTTCACGTGGACCAGCGTAACGCATTGGTGTCCTCGTAATAGAGAATACTACAGCGTTCCTCGGGTAGTAATATTTGATAAGTGTCTCATATGCAGCTATTATTACATCATCCCTATAGTCATTCTTCTTTTTCCACCCTACAAGTGGGTTAATGAATAATCCATCTATAAAGGTTAGAGCAGATTTCTGTACATATTCGTGTCCTATGTGGGGGGCGTTCCGTGTCTGGAAACCAACTATGGTTTTCCAGCCTTTCTCTCTGAAGAGGATCCTGGTTTCAGCTGGCCTCAACGTATATTTGTAGAATGGGTTGGGTAACTCATTTATTAACAGGATCTTTCCACCTACAAGTAACTCCTTCTTCCTATATGTTTTATATACCCCTGGATGGTTTGGATCCTCTGTTCTATATACGTGTCTTGCAAATCTCTTCTTATCCCACCTATATATCTCCTCTACCTGTAGTGTGGCTATAAACGTGCCGTTATGTTTAATAGCTATTGTATCACCCTCCTTGACACCCTTTATCTCCTCTGGTGATACGTCGAGGGTTATAGGGAAGGTCCAGGGGATATCGTTACTCAACCGCATATTATATAGTATGCTAGTATAGTCTTCTTGCACTACAAAACCCTCTAGTGGGCTAAAGACTCCATATGCAATATTCTCGATATCTGTAGCTATATCGAAGGGTACATCGATAGAAACCATCTCGTTTGTTTCCTCAATTAAAGTCTCTCTCTTATCCCTTGGAGATACCCTCCTGATAAGGGTACCTCCATGAGGTTTAGAAACCATCCAGCCTCACCTATAGGTAACCGAGTTTCCTAAGTTTCTCGATAATCTTCTCCCTCTCCTCCTCAGTGAATGGCTCAGCACTCCTCTCCTCCTCATATGAAGCTACAACTTCTCTGAGAACATATGTTACAAAACTAGAGACGGAGGTAAAACCCGTCCCCTCTATTACTCTCTTGATCCTATTATACAGGGTTACTGGTATGCTAACAGTAGTATATTTACCCCTCTTTTCCATCTAATCCACCCTTAATTACATTTAATTAAAAAAGTATTGGATTTAATATCTTTTCCATGGAACTGCAGGGACTATATATATCCCAGAGACCTAAGTCGCTCCTTTATTTTTTCCTCCTCTTCTGGCGATAATCCCTCTGTTTCCTCTTCCTTGAAGAATTCCTCTAGAATAAAGGTTACTAGTTCATCTACGCTCTTAAATTCACCCTGGCTTTCCTCTA
>JALURH010000194.1:4983-22323 GCA_027017025.1 Thermofilaceae archaeon | reverse complement strand
ACTATTACATATTGGTTTCTGGAAACCCTGTATAGCTAGCGGTGGTTTGCCATCTCTTGAAAGGATCTTAGCGCCAAGGGAGTTTAAGGCAGTTATTAATGGCTTCATAGGTCTTCTATTTAAGGCTTGATCTCCGTAAAGTAATACTGGTCCGTCTGTTAGTGCTGCAATTGCTGAAGCTATTCTAATAGTTGTCCCTGATCTTTTACAATACACAGTTATGGGACTCTTGAGACTACTAGTACCAATAATCTTCCCGGTGCCCTCGATTTTACCACCAAACTTCCTTACAGCACTAATAGTCGTCTTTGTATCTTCGGAGACCAACATATTCTTTACTATGGTTACTCCATCAGCTAGAAGAGCCGTGAATAATGCTCTATGAGTATAGCTCTTTGATGGAGGAGCCTCAACAACCCCCTCTATTGATTCTTTTACTGGATAGAATTTCACTCTCATCACTTACCACCTAATAGCCTTGTCACAAGTATGTCTCCATCAAGATCGCCCCATAGATCAACTATTGACTCAGGATCATGTGTTAAAGCTACTAGTGCGGGCCCCTTACCAGAGATGCCAGTAGCAATGGTTCCAGGGGAGTTTAGAGCCTGAAGTAGAGGCATAAGATCAGATTTTACTACAATAGCTGTGAGGAAACCATTTAGTATCATTGTTTCTATCCATTTCCCCTGGAGAGCTAGGTTGACTGCGATGTCATAATATCTTCTAAATTGGCGAAAAATGTTCACATCAACGCTGTATATTGGGTTCTCGTGTGGTGGAACATGTATTACAGCATATACGTCCTCTACAAGTATGTGTTTTAGAATCCTTAAGTTAGAGTTATCCGCAATGTATAGTCCAACCCCAACAGTGGCTAGTGAGTCGTCGAATGCGCCAGTAACGGTTATTCCAGCCTTCTTGGCTATTTTAACCCCTAGGATAGCGATATCTACGGTTGTGTGTTTGAGTTTAAGAGCGTTGAAGAATCCTATGAGTATAGAGTTTACAAGGGCACTACTGCTTTTAAGACCCCTAGCTATAGGAACCTCGGATTCTACAGTAACCCTGATACCGCCATCAAACCCGTATTTATTCCTTAAAGTTTTGAGTAGTACTTGTAATATAACCTGTGGAATCTTAACCTCAATACCTCTAACAACAGATCTTCCTTCAGCTACTGGATCGCTTAATAGTTTAACCTTAGATTTCACTTTCAAGTCTATACCGACGGCTCCACCAATACCAGTAGGTATGGCATTCAATACACTTACTGCTCCATGCGCTACTCCAATACCATAAGTTTTCAATCTCTCAGCCTCTCAAGGGCTTCTAAACCATATTTTCTCAATTCTTCTACATCGATATTCAAGTTAAACCATAATTTCAAATTCTCAGCAGCCTGGTAGACTAGCATCCAGAGACCATCAATAGCTTTACATCCTATTTCCTCAGCTTCTCTTAGGAGCCTAGTCTTCAATGGGTTATAGACTAAGTCAAATACTATAGTGTCAGCGTGTAGATATTCTCCGGGTATTGGTGTCTCCCAGGTTCTTGGATGACATCCAAGGGGTGTGGCGTTCACTAGGAGATCGATATTTGAACTTTCACGCATGAGTATCGTAGGATCGGTTTTGTATCCTCTAGCTTTAGGGAAACCCCAATCTTCGGCTTTCTTAGCTAGCTTTACTGCTGAAATTCCGCTTAAACTTACGATAGATAGTTCTTCGGCAATGTTTCTGAGAGCGTAGACTACGGCGCTAGCAGCTCCTCCGGCACCTAAAATTAATACCTTACATATACTATTGCTTGATGTAAACCTCTTTAGAGCCTTCATGAATCCTATCCAATCCGTATTGTATCCCACTAGTTTACCCTCATTGTTCACTACTGTATTTACTGCTCCTATAATTGTTGAAGGATGCTTTAATTCATCTAGGTATTCCATTACCCTAATTTTGTAGGGTGCAGTTACATTGAATCCTTTACATACCCTACTTCTTAGGGATTCTACTATATTGGCGAGGTCTTCACTTTTTATCTCTAAACCTTTATATTTAGCATTTATACGGTGAGACTTAAATACACTATTGTATATGTGTGGGCTTGCACTATGCCCTATAGGAAAACCTATTAAATATAACCTCTTTACGTCACTAACTATATTAGACCTAATTTTCTCCAAAGCTCTATCACCTCATCTACGCTTATTTGACCAGGAGCTGTAGGATCACCACCCTTAGGATAGGCATATGTGAATGGCGCTCCAAAGAAGGGCGCGAGGATTCTTGAGACTAACCCTTTCCTCCCCATACAAAAGGATACTACCTTATTACTCCACTCAGAGCATAAACTTAGAGTTACAATGTTATCTAGTGGTTCTTTAGCCAAGGTTATAATCTTCACTATGTGAGCTCCACGGTTTAATCCGTTCCTTACAAGGCCTCTTAGGATGTTATATCCGGGTGTTCCGGAAAAATCATGATGGGATAATATAACGTTAATTCCCGTATTCTTCAGTTCATCCATTAATTTGCTGAGCGATGAAAAGCTGAGTTCAATATCCATGAAATCCGGCTTTACACTGGCAAGTTCCATCAATATCCTAAACTTTTCATCACTGGGTCCTGTATATTCTCCCCCCTCACGTTTTTCTCTTAAAGTTATAATAGACTTCTTCCCCAACCTATGCAGTTCATGTACCAATCTCTTTAATTCTTCAAGCATGCTATAATCTCCTAGTGTGTCTATTCTCAATTCTACAATATTTGATCGTGTTGTGTATAGGATTTTTCTCATTTCTTCTACTGTTGAACCCTTAATTGCAGTACATATCATATCTTCAGCTCTGATATACATTTTAGCAACCTCTCCCACTTCATACTTATAATCTCGAATTCTCCTATCCTCTTAGGAAGGGGAAGCCGAGGCCTACCTCTCAGGAACTTCTTATCATATTTCATGTATTTGACTAAGGTCTCTATTGGTAGTAGCGGCTCTACCGGTAAATCCAGCTTCATCAAGAGATCCCTGATACGTTCTACATCTTCACTCGGGAAATCTGTGATTAATTCGGCTAGCTTGGATTCAACGACTAGGCCTATAGACACTGCATGTCCATGGCTTATCTTGAAATCCAACGCTTTCTCCAAGGAGTGTGCTATAGTGTGACCAAAATTCAATAATATTCTCCTTCCCTTTTCCGTATAGTCAGAGATAATAATATTCAACTTTGTTAAAATACTCTGCTTTATGATCTCAGTTAAGACATTAATATTTCTGCTCAGTATCTCCTCAACATTATCCTCAATAAACTTGAAGCTTTCCTCACCCTGTATAATAGCGTGTTTTACTACCTCTGAAAGCCCGCTTCTGAATGTCTCAAAGGGTAAAGTTTGTAGAATTTGGGGGTCCACTACTACGTATTCTGGATGATAGAATGTTCCTATAATGTTCTTTCCCTCAAAATTTATGCTGTTCTTACCACCTATGGCAGCATCAACTTGTGATAACAAGGTGGTGGGAATGTATACTAGATGACATCCTCTCATGTAGGTTGAAGCAGTAAAACCTGTAACATCGAGAACGGCGCCTCCACCAAGACCTATCAGAAGAGAGTCTCTTGTGAAACCGTTGTCAAGTAGTGTTCCCCAAATTTCAATAGCTACTTTTAACTTCTTACATTCTTCACCAACCGGCAATACTATTTTTTGGTATTCCACTCCAGTGCTCTCTATAGCTTTTTCAAGCTCCCTGAACCATAGCCTCTCTACGATCTCATCCATGATAACAGCTATCTTGTATGGATTTATCACAGTCAATATTTCGCTAAGTTCTCCTATACTTCCCGGTCCTACGATGATGTTTACTGGGTACTTGATTTTCAAATTAGCTTTAAGCATCTAAGGTCCCTCATAAGCCCCTTAAACATCTCTAATGTGAGACTCTGTGCTCCATCCGATAATGCCTTTTCAGGATTTGGGTGTACTTCAACCATTATTCCATCGGCGCCAGCAACCAAAGCAGCCTTAGCTAATGATGATACTAGTGTCCGTTTACCAGCCGCATGGCTTGGATCCACGATCACTGGTAGGTGAGTAAGCTCCTTTAGCACTGGAATCGCTGCAATATCTAGGGTGAATCTCGTGTACTTCTCAAAAGTCCTAATGCCTCTCTCGCATAGAATCACATCCTCATTCCCCTCAAGCATGATATACTCCGCAGCATACAGTAATTCTTCGATTGTAGCCCCGAATCCTCTCTTGAGTATAACTGGCTTATTAATTCTCCCTACCTCCTTCAGGAGCGGGAAATTCTGCATATTACGAGCCCCTATCTGAAGAATATCAGCGTACTCCGCAACTAAACGCACCATCCTTGGATCTAAAACTTCGGTCACTACAGGAATTCCTAGGGTATCACCCACTTCTCTAAGGAGCATAAGCCCTTTTTCTCCTAATCCCTGGAAACTGTAGGGCGATGTCCTCGGCTTAAAGGCTCCTCCTCTGAGAACATGTGCTCCAGCCTCCTTTACGGCAATTGCCGTCTCCATTATCTGTTCTCGAGACTCTACTGAACATGGACCAGCTACAATTACAGTTTTTCTCCCAAATTCAACATCTCCAACTCTAACAATAGTCTTGTCTCTATACTTTCTACTCACTAATTTAAATGGCATTTTTCTCACCCAAAATCTTCTTTATGATGTGTTGAACTGTGAGCTCGAAAAAGGATAAAAGATCAGAGTAATTTCTAGCCGAGGTTCCAAATGTATCTTTAATCCCTATCCTTGTAATACGTACCGGATAGGTCTCCGAGAGAACCTCCGAAACAGCTGAACCAAGTCCTCCTATGATGCTATGTTCTTCTATAGTAGCCGCTCTTCCAGTCTTTCTTATACTTCGGAGAATAGTTGAAGAATCTAAAGGCTTAATAGTGTAAACATCTATAACTTCAGCACTTATACCCATTTTCTTCATACACTTAGAAACCTCTAAAGCTAATCCCACCGCTGATCCACACGCTAGTAATGTAATGTCCTCACCTTCCTCCAATATCTTAGCTTTACCAATAAGCAGTTCATCATTATTCCCGTAGATTCTAGGTGAATTATCTCTGCCAAGTCTCATGTAGAGAGGACCTCTGTGTTCCTCAATAGCCTTGAACGTTAGGTTGTAGGTCGCTACTGCATCAGCTGGGACTATAACAGACATATTAGGTATAACCCTCATAACAGCAATATCTTCTAGGCATTGATGTGATGACCCATCAATATAGGCTGAAAGTCCAGCGTGGGTACCAACGATTTTAACGTTTAATTGGTCTCTAGCGATAGTATTCCTTATTTGTTCCCACCCTCTCAAAAGGAACATAGCGAATGCAGTAGCCACAGGTATCTTTCCAGCTATGGCTAATCCAGCAGCAGTAGATATTAGATCCTGCTCACTAATCCCTATGTTTAGGAATCTCTCAGGGTATTTCTTTGCGAAGAGAAGTGTACCCGTAGATCTAGTGGTATCAGCATCTAATACAATTAAATCCTTATTTCTTACCCCCAGCTCTACTAAGGCTTTAGCAAACGCTTTCCTATAACTGCTATATACTATCATGGTATACACCTGAGGCAATTTGGAGTAGTTTAATACATTAGAGAATCAGAGTGTACCAGCAGGGCTGTAGGTTTATCTCTCTTAACTTCAGCTTCCTCCAATCTCTCTATAATGTCCCTGATATTGTTCCGAGCTTCCATAACATTCCACCCGAAGGCAATCCACTTCTCTTTAAGTGGTTCCTTAGCCTTAACACGCTCTGTGTACCCACTATGTTGAGTCATATTCCTATCCACTAAGGCCACTACATTATCTAGTTTGAGGGTTGCTGCTGTAGCAGCAGCCTCCCACACTTGTCCTTCGTCAAGCTCTCCATCGCCAAGGAGTACCGCCACCTCCCTCCTCACGCCATCAATTTTTGAAGCTAAAGCTATGCCGTTAGCTACTGATAAACCCTGGCCTAGTGAACCTGTTGACACAACAATCCCCGGCACTCTTCCAGCTTCTAGATGAGCTTGTAGTTTTGAGTTGAGACAAGCAAAGTTATAAAGTTCTCCCTCATTAAGAATATTCATTTCTACATACCATGCATATAACGCTAGAGAACAATGTCCCTTACTAATTACTACGATTCTCTCTATACCTTTCTCCAAGCCTTTGGGAATCCAGAAACCATAGAGAGCCACTATTATGTTTAGCGACGAGAGAGCTGAGTTTACATGCCACGCTATATGTTCTCTAAAGAATTTCCTTAGCCTCTCAAGAACATTGACGGATTTCCTTTCAAGAAATTCCAAATTAATTAAACCACATTTTTCATTATGTAAGGTGCTGAAACTCGCTAAATTTAGGTTTCGAGAATTCGATATTGGCGCTGCATCCGCTCACCAGCTCTATAACTAGCCTAGGGACATTTAAACCTTTCCCTACGTCTCAGAGATATGTTTTGTTTTACTCTCTAAATATTCAAGTAATAGGCTAGTTACGAGGTTGAAGAGCACGCTCTCTTCCATTTAGGAAGACACATTCAATGAAATCTTTTTTCCTTTCTCTATCTTTGCTCCTTTATTTTTCCTCTTTTTTAGTAGCAATTCTCCAAGCCAAATTGGCTATAGAAAACACCAGCCAAAAAGTAAAGCCATAAACAACACCGTTAACTAATGAGCACATAACTAGCCACGCCGGAAAACCCCCAATTTCATATTCCACATATGGAATACCAGCAGTTTCTAATATCCACGGACCCGGAGGAAGACTTGGAATCGCAAAAGTAGCTAGCGAACCCAGGAAGAAAGATATAACGAAAATAAAAGCTCCGATCATAGGAAAAGACTGCTAAAACATTAAAATAAACTTTTCGCTCAAATTTTAGAATAGAAAGAAAAAACTGTGATACAAATATCTTAAAATGCAGAATTTAAGCTTACTAATCTAATTTTCACCAAAGAGAAATAATATACTTGGCATCTTAACCTAGACCATCGACCTAAATTAGAGCTTAACTAGAATAGAGGAGTACTAATTTCTTTTGGAGAGAGTTACTACGACTATTGCTGCTACTAGACCGAATTTCTATATATAGGGGTTTAATTCGCGGATTTTTTGGTTCAAGTAGTGTTCATCATTAATATAGAGCTTCCAGTAGGCGTGACTACAGGAGCTGAAAACATAGGTTGCCTTGGCGAGTAATTCATGAGCGATAAACTTACATCTTCTGGTTCTACGCTGGTCAGCGTTACTTGAACTACTAGGGTTGTGGTCTCTCTGTTCCCAGCTCGACGTTCGTCAGCTAGATGGATATCTCGAAATCGGATTTTTCGACGGTTACCTTTAAGTGTAGAATAGCCATTTTCTCAGCTCCGTTGCTCCGCGGACTGCTACGAGTACGAGTCTTCCAGATTTATAGTTTGAATAGTTAAGGTGAGAGAAGAGGTGGAGGCTAGGGAGCTTGTGAGGAAGCTCACGCGTATTCTGGCGCGGAGGCCCGATCTCCTAAGAGAGCTTCAAGGGGAACCTGAATCCTCAAAGCCCCGATGACAAATAGAAAATCGTCTCTTATCGTCGGGTTACTGAGAAGCTTGAAAGCCAGATCTGGATGTCTCTTCAAAATACTCTTAAGCCTGTCCCTGTACTCTTTAACCTTCCTAACCAGTTTTCCATCAGCCATAAAGACTATGCTGCAAGAGGCACCCGGACGCGGAGAAGGGCTTGAGGACTACTTGGAGAAGTTCCGCTACGAGCTAAAGAGGCAGGCGGGGAGGCCCTACGGCCTCATAACGTGGAGGAGCCTCGTAACCGAGGAGAAGAAGGGTGGGGGAAGGATAGCGGAGCACTACATGTATATAAAGGAGCCGCTCTACAGGGCCCTCGCCAATAGGGGGCTACTCATCTTTCATAATAATACATTATGATATACAGGGTTGTTATGAGAAAACTCTCTCACTGGGGGGATGGAAAGAGATAAATGGTCGGTTTAGTATAGTATAGTATATGACTAAGTTGGTGAGTCTCTCTGAGGATGTCTACGAGGAATTGAATAGGATAAGGGAGATGGAGGGCAAGTCCTTCTCAGAGGTGATAAGGGAGCTGCTGAGGTACAGGTACCTTGACATAAGGGGGCTAATGAAGCTGATTGAGAAGATAGGGCCGATTAAAATCGAGGAAGCCGATAGGAAGGTTTGGGAAAGTATCCCGAGAAGGGCTGAGGAGGCTTGGAGGTCTGCCTAGATACTGATGTGCTAATAGACTTGCTGAGGGGGAGGAGGGAGGTAGCGGAGAAGCTGCGGAAGCTAGAGTTCGTGCCCGCTGTGACGGCTGTAACCGTCGCCGAGCTCTACATGGGTGAGAGGGGGGAGGAGAAGCTAGATCTAGTGCTGAGAAAGCTGAAGTTCTATCCGCTGGACTTTGTGTCGTCCCGGCTCGCCGGTAAGATCCATAAAATCCTAAGGAGGAGGGGAGAGCTGATAGAGTTTAGGGATATCTTGATCGGGGCGATATGCATAAGGTATGGAGTGCCACTGGTTACTAGGAACGTTAAACACTTTAAAAGACTGGAGGAATTTGGATTAGCTATTATAAGCCTTGAAGAACTAATTGGTCGCAGCCTATAAAGGCGGTTTCTAGCGCGGCCCTACCGCTAGAAGGCCCTACGGAACGCCTCCGGCCGGCAACGCTACACCTAGACGGTCAGTCATGGAGCATCAGGAGCGATCAGCTCTCACAGCCAACCCACAGCAATGTCGCGGCGTTACGCATCATGGTTACAAACCAATAGAACGCCCAGAGAAAAACCGCATAAAAAACCAGGAGAGAAGACAGAGAACACGGCCATAAAGACATCCATCGACAAGGAGCAAAACCGCTCCCACGAGCAATAACGCCGAGGCCTCGCCGCCACCCTAGGGAAGCTGGATCATGCATCGACAAAGAGCTAGAAAAGTGGACAATGTTATAAAATTTCCCCGGGAGAAAAGGCTATTTTGATAAACCCATCCCATTTTTTCGAAAGTGAACTACTGTGGATTCCTTGGAGAAGCCCGGGGAACAACGTATGGACTGGAGCCGCGCCGCACGCGGGGCAGCACAGCGTACTTGAACCCGCCCCGCAGCTCCACCCTGGCGCCCAGCCTCTCAGCAAGGATCCGCGCCACCTCCCTGTAAAAGTACTGGTTCGCCAAGTGGGCAGGAGGCCTGACACTATGCATACTACGTATCCTACGCCAGTCAGCCGGGTCGAGAGGATCAAGCCTCAAGCTATAGGAGATGTACGCGTACCTCAGGAGCGTGCGAAGCTTAACCGAGATCCTCCTCGACCTCGCAGCCCCAGCCACGCGAACAGCGACCGCCACAACCCTCTTAAGAACCTCCTCCTCACACACGGCCCACCGCCACCCACAAGAACAGGCGCTTAAAAACCGCCCAGAGCCACGCATAAACGTTACCCCT
The DNA here is from genome assembly GCA_027017025.1 of Thermofilaceae archaeon. GTDB lineage: Archaea > Thermoproteota > Thermoprotei > Thermofilales > Thermofilaceae > JALURH01. The sequence continues at coordinate 12,829 of JALURH010000194.1, read as the reverse complement.
AGAGGTTACAACTCAATAGGACGGCCCGAGAAAAACACCATAAAACCCGAAGAGGACGCGGAGGAACACCACCGGCTCGACGAGAAGCGACACCCACCTACAACTGCGTTCGCCGAGGCCTCGGCTCTGCGGCACGCGCAGAATCTTTATCCTCCTAAGCTCGCCGGATACCCTAGAATGAAGCCTGATACAGCGGGTGTGCAAACACTTCCCTTCCGCAACGCTTATCTGTCCCCCACACGCCATATATCATGGACTCGCCGCCTTCCTCGGGGTCATGATTGAGGGTGGCGGTGGAGCCAGGCTATGGCGATGACCGAGATCTTGAGTGAAGAGCCCCCGAGGGGTAAGCGGCGTTTCTAAACGTACATGTTTAAAAGTCGGTCTTAGATTTTAGGCAAACTTAAATGTTTTTTATATACATTGTAAAATTCCCAAATAAAATAGAAAATGGATCCCTAAAGAAAAGTCCTGTTTAAAGGGAACTAGTATCACTGGGTACTCTCTTAATTATGTCTGCAGAATATTTAAGAGTTTCAGCACTCGCAGACATTAAATCAGCTTGAAAAATAGTAATCATTATGTAGTCATCAGTACTCAAGATCTTCGTCATTTTTCGGCCAAAGCCTGGGTCATCATGCAAGTTATTTAGCCCCTAACCCTATTTATCTTATACCTCCCCATTATTTCCCAGATTTCAACCTCCACCCCTGGCTCTATCCTGGATCTTATTTCCTCCTCTTTTGGCATATTCACCTCAAAGGTGGAATAATCCTCTAAGCTCATTAACTGTACTTCTTCTCCCATGACAGCGATGACCTGTGCAGTGAATTTCCTGACCATAGGCACCTCTACTCTTGCGCTTGTAGGAACATTAATAGTTCTTTTCACACCATCGAATATTCCTATACCAACTATCCGTGCTTTTGCTGAGCCATGTTTACCGGGCTTTGATTTCTCGATTTCAACTACTCTACAAGGTTCCCTATCTATAACAACGAAGGAACCTACTTTAAGGCTACCTGCTTCTTCAGGTCTTGTCGACATAATAATCACCTAACCTTGTATCCTATTTTAGATTAGCGTAGCCATATTTTAATCCTAGCGTAATACTGGAGGGTATCTCTCATAAATAAGTTGGATGCTATAATTAGTTGTGGAAAGAATATGGGTTAAAGCCAAAGCTAGCGACGTAAGAGCCAGTGAATGGGCATTAAGGATAGTTAGATACCTTGAAGGAAAAGGAATAAACGTATTCGTTGATCCTGTTCTCGCCTACGCTGCTAAAGGTAAAGTTGTCCCGGAGAGTCTGATACAAGGTATGGATCTAGCGATAGTTATAGGGGGTGACGGAACATTACTCAGAGTTGTGCAGAAAAGCAGAGGTAATTTACCTCCACTTTTAGGTTTCTGTATTGGAAGTATGGGTTACCTATATAATTACTCTGTAGAAGATTTTAAACCCGTACTCGATAGGGTACTTTGCGAGGAATACAAGATAGATGAAGCTTGTATTGGTGGTTTCAGCTGGGGCAGCCTAGAGGGTATCTTCCTTAACGAAGTAGAGATTCTTGGTCCGCCGGGTAAGGTCATAGAATTCAAAGTGTTTGTAGACGAGGAAGAAGTTTATCGTATGAGAGGAGATGGCGTAATAGTGGCTACGGCCGTTGGATCAACGGGGCACGCTTTATCCTATGGTGGTCCTATAATTATGGATTGGTCTTTAAATGTTCTCTCGGTGGTTCCAATAGCACCTCTATCACCTATGGCTAGACCACTGGTAGTTGAAGGTACCAGAAAGGTATCGATTGAAGTTTTTAAAAGACCAGCTTTATCTGCACTACTGGTTATAGATGGCCAGCAGAAAATAGAAGTTGAATCTAGAGGGAGACTTGATGCGGTGGGGTGTGTGAAGAAGCTAAAAATCGTAAAAGTAAATGGTAGAAGGAAACTACATGATAGGCTTAGACTCAGACTCATCGATATATTCATGTAGGTTTTTCGAGTAGCGCTATAAAGAACCCAGGGGTATCATGTATATGTGGCTCGAACCTTATAACCGGTAAGCCTAGATAACCTCTTTTTCCAAAAGTGGATCTTATCTCCTTAACATTAAAGCCCAGTTTTATTGCATATAGGACATTCGCCTCATTTTCCTCCAGGGTTAGGGTACAGGTGGTATATAGCATAAGCCCTCCTTTACGCAAGACTTTATACGCTACTTTAATGAATTGACGTTGGTAATTTGGTAGTGATAGGAATACTTTTTCGTCTCTATTATAAAAGAGTTTAGGTCTAACACCAAGAGCTGTGCATGGTGGATCAAGAATAATAGCATCTACTTCATTAGCACCCATTATATCATCAATATATCTAGAATCATATAGCACTGTTTTTATACTCTTTAACCCTAGTCTTCTAATATTCTCCTCGATTCTCCGAATCTTACCTGGAGAGCGATCTACAGCTATAATTTCTCCCTCATCTTTCATCAATTGTGCGGCATGAGTAGCTTTCCCACCAGGTGCGGCACACATATCCAATAGTACCCATCCGGGTTTTGGACTTAATATATGTATAGAGATTATAGATGGGAGTGATTGATCGTATACTAGCCCATTAATGTAGACTTCACTTTCCCGTATACTAGGGACACTATATACGCTTCTTAGAGTCATTATCGCTAATCCTCTTCTTGTAGAGAAAATATCTTCTCTATTCATTGTTGCTACTCCCTCAGCTACGGGTATCCCCACAGGGTTAACTATGGTAACAACATCGCCTGCCTCTATTTTTTCTGCCTCAACTACTCCTGGGGCATAGAGATTAGCACCCATATAGACGGATTCGGATGCTGCTTTATCGGCTACAACAATTTTTTCGTGAATATTAACGGGAAAGGGACCTTTAGTGTCAAAATAAATAGCATCGCATACCTCCCGCAAGGACTTAGCTGCTAGACCCTGGTTGCGTAGCCTAGCAACAACTTCACCAGCCGTAGCTTTCAACGTATTAACGCGTAGGAAATAACGAGAACCAGGGCTTCTTAGCGAGTATAGAATACTGGATGTATCTTTTAATCCATAAATTTTTGCTAAACTCTTCACAGCCACAAGTGAATACTGATATTTCTTTGCTAGCCACTCTATAGAGTAGATCATATATAGCCAGCCAATTCTAGGCTAGTTAGTTTCGAAATAAAAATTCGACTACTAATCGATAAGGTGGCGGGCCCGCCGGGATTTGAACCCGGGACCTGCGGCTTTCTTTCAGCAATTAGCCATAGAAGGCCGCCGCGCTCTCGATACTCCGCGGAGGATGTCCCGGCTGCGCCACGGGCCCTACACACTATCTTTCTTCCAGCATTTTAAATCTTGTGGGGGCCTTACCCTAAAGAACTTAAGTTTATCCTTTGTAAGTATATTGACGATTTCTCCACTTGTAATTGGACGTCTAGCTATAATTTCTAAAGCTTTCTTCTCGGAAACAACATACTTTAAGCTTTTGAAAGATGATCTATTAAAGTCTATTGGGAATGGCACAGCAATTACTGACCTAGCTTTATGCTTCACAACTAGGACATCTACTCTTGACCTAGAAACTTTTTCTGTAACATAGGTTAGAAGAGGGTAGCTGCCAACCTGTCTAGCTAGCATGTAGCTATTTGAAGTCCCCTCTACATATAGCCTCCTCAGAACAGAGTATTTTGGGGCTATTCTTGGAAGCATATAAGAGTCAAATTTTTCTCTCACCCAGTTTTTAAAGTATTTAAAGTATCTATAGTTTCTCTCAATTATCTTAGTACCTACACTCCACATACGTGTTGCTGGTAAGGGGAGAACCTGGCGTATATTAACTCTCCTCACTAGAAGTTGTCTCTCAAGTATCTCCTTGAGAAAAGCTATGTTCTTCCTATAGGTATTCTTTGTTTCACCTATAAGTCCTAGAACAAAGTTTACTCCAGGAAGTATCTCCGGTAGTCCGTTCCACCCTCTCTCTTTACCAATATTATTTACGATCTCGATAGCAGTAAGTACCTCTTCAGGCATTGTACCAAGGTTATTTAACCTGGCTACATGAGGATCAGCGGTTTCAAGGCCGAAGGCAGCCACATCTCCCGGTGTATGGTACTTAATGAGAACTTTTAGCGTACGTTCAGCTTCTTCGGGATGTTTAGCTATTGTACCTGGGTTAACATTATCTATATGTAGTGTTTCTAGGCTCGGTGCCACATACCTAATCATCCGATACAATTTCTCAATAGCCTTTGGATTAGGTTTAGGGAATTCTTCCTCATTTGTTCCAACGGCCTTGTAGGTGAGAAAGTCAGATTGCCTTCCCAAGCGAAAACTTCTCAAACCTAACCTATACAGTTCTCCTATTTCCCTAGCTATTTCTTCCTCATCCCTAAAAATAACTTTCCCATGCCTTGGCTCTATACAGAATGAGCATCCTCCAGCTAGCCAGCGGGGGCATCCTCTATAGGTCTCTATTTCAGCTATAAGATTATGTCCATGGTTAGGGTGCTGTAAGACGATGCGAGCCCCTCTAACAGCAAATTTGGATGTAAGTTCGTAACTCTCTCTTAACTTATATGGATTTATTCTCTCGAGACTTAGTTTCTCCTTTAACAAATCGTATATTACGATTTCTGGATCGCCTCTAACGATAAGATCATATATATCTTCGAAGATCTTAGGTGGAAAAGCTATTTTTCCACCCTCTACTCCAAATCCGAACCTTGCTGCAGGTCCGACGAGTATCTTTAGAGTTTTTTCAAGCTCTCGAGGCCATCTAACAATTTCCTCAAATGTTATAGGTGTACCGCCTAGATACTTACCTGGGACTATTACTCCAGCAATAACTATTAGAAGGTCAGATTTCGAAGCTAATCTGAGGAATTTCTCAAGATTTTGTCGAGCTTTATCAACAGTAAAATATACCACTTTAGCCGAATGATATACACTCCAGATGGCTCCAGCTATATACCTCGGGTAAACATCAATATACGGTGGTACACCTAGTCCTGCAGGTTCATCTGTATATCCATCAAGTATTATAGCTATCAATTTTTGTCACCATCCCCTGCCACTTATCCACCCTCTATTTTCTATTTTACCCCACTTTTCTAAGAAAACACCCTGTCCTTCCTCAATTACACCTACACGTATAGCATAGTTACCTAATATTTGTTCAACTCTTGAGGCATAATAGGGTGGCACGGTGAAAATAAAGATAAATTCCTCCCCACCATAATATAATACCAGTTCTATAGGGTCGATATTCATTTTACTAAAACACTTTAGGGCATATTCATCAATAGGAATCCTATGGAGTCTTATACGCACATTACTTGCTATAGCTAGCTGATGAAGTGATGCGGCCAGTCCATCACTACTATCTATTGAGGCAGTAATAAAGGGTACAGCACGCAACCACTTAGAGAGGTCTATAAGTTTAGGACGAATAACTTGTGGAAAGATATCTAGGATATACTCACAAGGAATAGAATTGCTAAAAAATAGACTATAATATATGAGGGAAGTTAACCCAAATTTTCCCGACACATATATTATTTCCTGGGGTTTAGCAGTACTTCTCCGGATAATATTCTTTCCAAAACCTATGGAGGTTACTTCGATACGTAGCGAGTCATCTATTATATCTGTATCTCCTCCAAGTATTTCTGCTCCAACGCTCCTCGAGGCATCTTTTAATCCATTATATAGTTCCTTAAGAGAGTTTTCTTGAAAGTGTGGTGGTATCTTCAAGCTAACTATCGTTCCGTAGGGTTTTGCGCCCTTAACCACTACATCACTTAAAGAAGCTATTGCTGCTCTCCAACCTATAGAATATATATCGGCTCCAGGCAGCCAATCAGTCTCCTCGTTAAAAGCATCAACGTTTATGACTATAAATTCTTCTTCATAAGGTATTAATACAGCATCCTCTAGGGGATGTGAAACATAGTCCTGGATAATTTTTAAAGCTTTAATTTCATCCACAAAAATAGATAACTAAAGATTCTAAAGTCTTTTAATGCTCTTTAAGAATTTTTTGATATTATTGTAGCCAACTATAACAGTATTATTTGTTGCTAAAAGTGGTGTTTCGGTTGTACCGAATTCAAATAACAGCCACCCTCTTAAACCATTCTTACTTACATCAACTACCTTAACTCTGATGTTGGATCTAGAAAGTTCCTCTAAAGCCTTTTTTGATTCTTCGCTATTATCAACGAATATATATATGTCTCCTCCTTCGCTCAACTTATTCACCACCAATATTCTTGCAGCTATTTTTGTTAGAGGTCGTATTACTGACATTAGATATTCCTTCCACGGTATAACGTATAGAATGCAATGGTATATCAGGGATTCAGAAATAAGGTTGAAAGTAAAGTCAAGAAAAAGCTTAATAAAGATAACTTTTTCCGCAAATAACTTTAATTTATCCCGCACATGTGCTATGTGTGGATGCTATGGGTAGTAGCTTAGTATCATTCGTTACAGGTATAAGTGGCAGTGAAAGACTCCAGTACCTACATGAAGTAAGCACTATTTCTAAGCAACTTGAAATTGTGGACGTAGGGGAACTAATGTTTAAAAAGTCTGAAACCCTAGGTATTACCATTCCTGAGGGAAAGATACTTGACATGGATCCGTTAGCGCTGGATTATTTAAGGGCTGTAACATTTGAAGATATCCTGAGGAAAGCAAATAATGTTAGAAGCAGGAATGGGGTATTAGCAATAAGTACACATGCATGTTTTAGGTGGAAAAAGCATCTTACACATGCATTCAACTTTTATTACTTGAATCAAATAGACCCAGACGTATACATAAACATAGTTGATAATGTTCACTATATATGGGCAAAACTCGAGGAAAGCCAGTGGAGAGGAAGGTTGTCTCTCAAGGATATATTAGTATGGAGAGATGAGGAAGCATTCATAACACGTATTTTAGCTGAGTACCGGAGAAAACCCTTCTATCTAGTTTCCCGACGTGAAGATCCAGGTATCCTTAAAGCCATAATATATGATGTTGAAAAAGCCATAAGGGATGGTAGAAAACCTCTGCCTAAAGCATACTTAAGCTACCCAATAACATATGTAAAGGGCAATGAAGATTTCATGAAGAGTAAGGAAGAAATAAAAAAGGTATTGAGAGAATCGGGTATAGTGCTTTTTGATCCAATAGCTATAGAGGAGATGGATATTGTGGGAGCAGCTATTGAGGCAAAGAAGAAAAAACAAAACCATATAGAATTGGAAATTGATGATAAGATACATAGATTAAAAATAGAGGATGTACTTAATGCAGCTGAAGATATAAAGGACCAGATTGTAGTCAGAGATTACCAGCTAATAAATCAGAGTGACATGATTGTGGTATATTATCCTATAACAACGCTGTCACCAGGGGTCTTAAGCGAAATAAACTACGGTTTTACACATAACAAAGAGGTCTATGCTATTTTCCCTCACGAATCCTGGAGCCCATTTTTCGAATATTATACTACTAGAATCTTTAAGGATGTGGACTCCTTACTGGACTATTTACGCGAAACAGGAAGAATAGACTAAGATAAACAGAACCAAAGAAAATAATTTCTATTTAGCAATCAAATCAAGATATAATGACAGAACTAAAAGGTATCGAAATTAGAGCACTCGCACTACACATACCTCCTCCAAGGACAAGTAATTTTCATACCTACATTGAAGAGATAGTGAGATATGCAGACACTTTTCTTGATGATGTAAATAAGCTTATAGATAAATTGCGAATAAAAATAAGGACAAAAAGGATTATTTTACCCTTCTATGAGACTTTTCTTAGAA
>JALURH010000194.1:0-4973 GCA_027017025.1 Thermofilaceae archaeon | reverse complement strand
ATATAGCCCTACCCTTTAGGAAAATTAATGAAGAAGTAAAGAAAGCGTTACCGGAGTTACTTCAAATATATCCTAAACTTTTTTCATCCACACAATACGATAGCGGCAGCGAAGAGCTCTTAAGAATACTCTACGAAATTCCCGAAAGAGGATGGATCAACGCTGCAAAATTCGCCATTTCATTTGGGGAACAATTAGAAACTCCATACTTCCCAGCTACCGTCAGTAAAAACAAAGGTGTATCAGCTAGTCTGCTCTACCCCGATTTTCTACTAAAACAAAACTCTCTGAAGGAAATGGAAATTGAAGCAAAAAAGGCCCTGAGCAAGATATACTCTGCTTTAAGTAATATGAAAAATACTTTCCTCGGAATAGATTTTTCACTATCACCTTGGATGGAATCAAGTGTAGCGCGTGTAATCGAAAAAGTTAGCGGAACAGTTTTCTCATCTCCAGGAACAATCAAGGCAATCATAGAAATAAATAACCTCATAAATGTACTGGTTTCGAATCTAAGAAGCTTAGGCTATAACGAGTTAATGCTCCCACTAGGAGAGGATAATAGGCTCAAAGAATTAGCCTTAGTAGGGCAATTAAGGCTAAGTAACCTAGTATCCTATACTACATATTGCGTAGCTGGACTAGATATGGTCCCTCTACCTGACACAATACAGCCCAATATATTAAAAAACCTTCTCGAAGATCTAAATGCGATCCATAACCTCAAAAAGAAAACAATAGGAGCACGAATAATCCTCGTAGGAGCAGAGCCCGGCTCAGAAATAGAGCTAGGTTTCTTCGGAAAAGTACCGGTACTAGATCCCTTTTTATGACATTAAGGAAGCTAGAAGAGTACTAGTGCCTCACTTAAATGCATAGAACATCAATTCTCTAAGTGCGAAAAACAAATAACCAGCCCCCAATAAACATATACGAAAACAAGGAAATCTCAGATAGAAATCTACAAATAAGAAAGAGTGCAAAAACGAATAAAGCCGGGGTGCCCGAGAGGTTAAGGGGGCGGATTGCTAATCCGCTGGCCAATCGGTCGCCCGGGTTCGAATCCCGGCCCCGGCGCCAAAAAAGCTTTCCCACGATTATATGTAAAACTCGACTATTTTATCAAACGACTCAATATATTTTGACACAACACGGCCACCAACTCTATGCTGCTCGTAGACATAAAGCCTACTACTTATGCGTTTAACTACATAAGGCATAACTGTATTGTTTTGCTGTAGTTAATTTTCTTTGCTATACCTGTAACCAATTTACCATTTATTGCGTTTGGGTTATGGTAAGGGTAGTAGTTTTTCATCAGATATTGTGGTTTTCATTTATTACTAAGGTATAGAAGGGAATGAAAAAAAGAATAAGAAATAATTTTAAACCCCTTAGGTATCTAAACATTTAGGCTGAGAGGCCGCGGTAGCTCAGTTTGGTCTAGAGCGCCGGCCTGTGGATAGAATAGTAGCAGAGAGCCGGAGGTCCCGGGTTCGAATCCCGGCCGCGGCCCCATTTATCTTAGTTCTGTCGTCGTATTGTATTTTTTATTATTGCATTTTTATAAATGTATTAGAAGGGGATGGTATAACTCTTCTAAAAGGTTTTTAGAGGATTTTTAATTAACCTTCTTTCGAATGAATGAGTGTATTTTTAAGTAGTGTCTTAACCGTCTTGGCTTATATTCCTGTTGACTTATATTGTAGAGTTGGTTATTCTCTTTGTGGTTTGTGATTTACACAGGATCACTAAGTCTTTGTTGAAGAAATATGGTGTTCGTCCTAGTAGACGATTAGGGCAAACTTTTCTCGTTAATTGCAATATTGCTAGGAGAATCGTTAACACACTAGGTCTTGATTGTGATACTGTTTTGGAGATTGGAGGTGGCTTGGGAGCTTTAACGATATTTTTAGCTAGACATTGTAGGTATGTGGTCTCGATAGAGATCGATAAAAGATTGTCTCTGGCTCTAAGAGAGAGGCTCGCTGGTTTTGACAATGTAGACATCGTCTGCACCGATTTTCTTTTAATGAGACTTTTTCCAGTTGATTATATAGTATCTAATGTTCCATACAGTATATCGTCTCAGCTTGTACTCAAGTTAGCTAAAAAACCTACATTTAAAAGTGCTATACTCATGTTTCAGGTTGAATTCGCCAAGAGATTACTAGCTAAACCCGGCACTGAAAACTATGGTAGGCTAAGCGTTTTTGTTAATCTCTTTTTTAAGGTTGAGAAACTATTTTGGGTTAACAAAAAGAACTTTTATCCCGTGCCTGAGGTTGATTCGATGGTTATAAGACTTTTTCCACTTAATCCTGATTTTAAAGTTCCTCTAAACAATCTTGAGCGATTTACGAGCTATATTTTCTCTCAGCGTAGAAGGGTTCTTAAGGGGGTTCTCAAAAGGTTGGGCTATCTGGAGTACGTATATGGCTTAGTGCCTGAGTATACTCTAGCTAAAAGAGTTTTTCAGCTTTCTCCTCAAGAGATTTTAGTTCTAGCTGAGTATTTATGGGAAAGAGGAGCTATTTAGAGCTATATAATTTCCTAAAAGGCGACTTCTCTGCATTGATCTTAGTTAAAGGTATTCTCCTTACATAACCGCATCTTAAACATGTTATCGTAATATGCTTAGATTGTTTAGTTCGTATTCTTATACGGAGAGTATCCCCTAGCCTTAGGTAAGAGCCACATTTTCTACATATTCTGAGTTTATACTTTATGGGGATTTTTATTCTAGCTCTTTTAGCTATTTTTAAAGCTAGGCTAGCATACCTGTGGGAGAGGTCCGGAGCTATATGATATATTTTCTCAGCTTCCTCCATTAACCTATCTATCCGCTGGAGAGCTAAGTCTTTAAGTCTTTCTTTGCCTCTTTTCTTGTACATATACTTGGGTGTAAATATTGGATAAGATTATTATAGTATTTGCGGATTCTGGGCTAGAGCTCATACCTAGAGAAATATGGGGACATCCCGCTGTACGGTCCAGTGCCATAAGAAGAGGCAAGAACCCCTCTGAGATAATACTAGATGTTTCTCTGCATTATCACGCTATGAAACATCTGCCTGATGCTGAAAAACGAGGAAGACCAGATATATTACATATCTCTCTACTGGTGGCATTAAGTTCGCTTCTAAATAAGAGGGGGTATGTTGAATTGTTTATCCACACATATAGAGGGGATATCATTAGAGTAGATAGTTCTGTTAGACTGCCTAGAAATTACAACCGTTTTATAGGTCTCATGGAGCAGTTACTTCTAGAAGGAAAAGTTCCACCTAAATCAGAGAAGCCACTTTTAGAGATTATTGGTAAGGGCTTTAATACTCTAGTACTGGAGAAAAAGCCTTCTCGGATAATACTTTTTGATGAGAAAGGGTTAAGGATTAGTCCTAGGGAGTTTAGTAAACTTGCGGTCTCAGAGAAGAATCCTATGATTATTATAGGGTGTTTCCAGAGAGGAAACTTCTCTAGGGAAATCATTAACGCAGCAACAGATATTATATCTCTAGCTGATGAAACTTTAGATACTTGGGTTATAGTAGCAAGGATAATATCTTCTCTTGAAGATGAACTAAAAATATGGTGATGAAGGTTTGCGTGTACTGGAAATCGATGAGAAAAAAGAGTTTCTCGAAGTTCTATTAGAGGTTCCAGAGGATTTCTATTATCTGACTTTGCTTATAGATAAAGGTGACCTGGTTTACGCGTGGTCAACTAGACAGGTTAAAATAGAGCGTGAAACGGGGATAGTGAAGGGTGATAGAGTCAGGGTATACTTAGGTCTGAGGGTTAAAGAAATAGAGTTCCAAAGGTTTGCTAGGAAGCTTAGGGTAAGAGGTGTTGTTGTAGATGCTCCTGAGACTCTTCATATAAAGGGATCTTATCATACTATAGCTTTAGATCTTGGGAGTAGTATCAGGATTTATAAGAAGATAGATAGGTATATACGTAGGGTTCTTGAGAGAGCTGTATCAAAGGCTAGAAGAGTTTTAGTGGTATCTATAGGTGAAGACGAGAGTGTTATAGGTGTATTCTCTCCTCAGGGCATTGGAGTGAAGTTCTCTATAGGGTTTTCTAGTAAGAGAAGTGGTCGTGAGAGAAGCCTTAGGGAGATATATTCAGAATATCTAAAGGAAGTAAGAACTCATGTAAAGAAAGTTGTGGAGGAGGAGAGATATGATGGTATAGTTATCGCGGTACCAGAAGTTTTGCTAGGGATAGTCGGTGAACTCTTCGCTAGCTTATTACCTAGCTTGAGAATCGTAAAAGTTTCTGAAGGGGGTAGATCCGGACTCTATGAGCTATTACGCCGCGAGGATACGCGTGAATTATTTAGAGAGGTTAGAGAACTATACGAGAGTAAAGAGGTCGACAATATACTTGAAAAACTCTATAGAGGTTCGGGTAAGGTAGCTATCGGTCTCGAAGAGGTTGCTGAAGCCGCTAGATTGGGTGCGGTCAGTAAGCTAGTAGTAGTTGATGAGTTGCTATTTAATGATGAAACCAGAGGTTTACTGTTAGATACAATAAACTTAGCTGATAGGTCTTCTGCGGAAATAGTTATAGTACCTAAGGAAAGCGAAGCTGGAAGTAAGTTATATGCATTTGGAGGTATTTTAGCTGAGCTTTATTTTCCTGTTAAATAAGCGTTTCTGAAAGCTTTTTTCTAAGGCTAGGTATTCTTCTAGCTAGCTTTAGTGCTACTGACTCCGGTGTTTCATTTGGAGGGATTTCTTTCCTTATGAATATTCCATGTCTGCCCTCCTCGTTCCTTCTCAATAACATTTTTTCTCTTTCATAGACTATATCTATGGATACATTAAGTACTCTTGCTTCCTCTGGTTCACGGCCTATAATTGAATACTCTATATGTCCTTTCTCTATTGGAATTACTAGAAGCAAATTCTTATTTACCCCGGGCACTCTTTTGTTTAATGAAATTTTCTCTAGATTTATTCTTC
>JALURH010000193.1 GCA_027017025.1 Thermofilaceae archaeon | reverse complement strand
AAATATATAAAACTGATAGTTGTGGTTATAATGGTTTTGCAGTGTTGTCAGTAGAGCTAACATTTCATTATGAAAAGATTTTCCATAAGATCTGGGATCCTCAATGTGGTGTTATTTCTCAGTACTATGAGTATAGAATTTGGCATAGAGATGTAGATTTTAACTCACTTGTAGCTATTGATGGAGATTATTACTTTGGGGATGTATACGACGACAATTTTGCTATTTATATTGGACAAGGTGTTAATGTGGAAGATCCTCACTTCGATTTCTCAATTAGAGATGTTGATGTAGATAATACTAGAGTGTTGAATATTGCTATAACCCCAGATATTAAAGAAAAATTAAGCAATTCTATGGTTAAACATTTAGTACCTCAGGTCGGAATATCTGTTGACAGAACCCACTATCTTGCATCATTCGTTAGTTTTAGTGTGTGGGCTGATGAAGGAAAAACTGTCGAGATACACTTTAAGTATCTTAGAGTTAATGGAATTCCTTTCGCAGTTGGGTATACCAAGACAGTGTGAGTTTACCCTCTAGAATTATACCTTCGAGATAAAGGTGATTAACGAAGCTAACCTAAGTAATATGAGGTCTAGGTTAATCAGACATATCTGGACAAACTTTGAAGAATAAAAGGTAAAAAAGGTAAAATTTATTTGGATAGCTCTTTAATGTAATCTGGAATGCTCTTGATTAGGTCTGGTAAGTATTCAATTAGGTAAATTAGGTAGGTTAAAGCTACTCCTAGCGTTACTAGCATTAAACCAGGTTCTAATACAAATGTTATCCATTGATTACTGTAGGGATTTGGTATGTAGGCGCCCGGCGGGTTTGCTAATGCATATAGGTTTGCACCAATCATGGCGATAAAGTAACCTAGAAGCGTTATGTACCCTATCCACTCCATGAATCTGTATTTCTCTAAAATGTTTTTGGGCCAAGTCATGTATATTAACAGTAGTATGATGCCCCAGCTAAACATTAGTAGATGCCAGTGACCGATGTTGTATGCTAGCTCCGCCCAGTCATATGATGGATCTCTAAACGGTAAGGAGAAATAAAATCTGGCCTCTCGGAGATTTATAGCCGTTAAAGCACCTTCGGCAGCTACACCAACCCAAATAGCTATGTTGCCAATAACTAAACCTCTTCTTAGAAGAGATGTTCCCTTAGCTACAAGACTTAAAAGAAGCGTCCCAAATATTAATAGGACAGCTGCAGGTGTGATAATTAGGTGTGCTATTTTTCCAAAGAATGTTACAGCATATGCCGCTAGCCCCATAAATAGCTGTCCGATTATTGTTAAGACATAAATTAATCTAACTGATAGAAAACCTAAAAGCTTCTTGTCTTCTTCTACGCCTGTTATTTTTAGAGCTAGGAAGAAAACTAGGGCTAAGGCTAGGGCTATCATTGCGTGCTCGTGAGAGGTGAGAGCTCTCCAGTATATGCTTTCCTCACCGAGATCTGGGTTATACCTAGAATTAATTAATGCCTCTAGGAACTCGTGTCTATAGTGCATGAAGCTTGATCCTAACCATGCACCCCACATTGCTCCTATTAAGATTAGTACTCCAGCTAACCAAATATTCCACTCTAAGAGATCCTTTGGTTTGAAGTTCAGGAATATTAGGACTCCAACAAAGAAGAATAAAGTTAAACCTATGATGAACACTCCATGCCAGAAGAAATTCCTTATATCCACATAACCATACATAAAGGTGCTAAAGACCACTAGTATAGTAGCTAACGCCGAGAAATCAAGAACAATTCTTTTCAACATGCCTTCAAGATAGAACCTAGTAAACAATAGGACTGTAGCAAACATTAATACTATAAATACTGAATGATAAACAAATGTTATCCTCCCAAGATAGATATCTCCCTCATTAGCATCTATTATATCAGCAGCACCCACTGTGGCATTATACCTAGCACCTGGTAACTCGTGTGGTAATCCAAGTGCAACCCTTAGCTCTGTTAATGGTGGAGAGAGAAGGACATAGAAGCCAATCAACGCTACAGCTATAGTAGCAATAAATATAGCATAAAATTCCTCTCTTTTCATAGAAAACACCCATAAAAAATAAAAAAAGAAAGGGTTTAGCATCTATTCAGTTTGAGTAACCAAGTAAACAGCTAAAGCTATAATAAAGGCAGACAAAAAGAGCAGCGGGTGAAGAAGAACTAGAACCAAGTCAACTGTGATGCCCATCATGGCGGCTCCAGTACTCACAATGGCTAACGCGATACCACCTATCCCAATAACTATGGCACCCAAAGTAAACAATAGATATTTAGCATCCCATCTCTTACCCAAGACCTCTATAATAGGCAAGAAAAAGACAATTAAACCTGATATAACATGGAGGAAAACTTCAGCTCCAACTGCCACGCCTCTCGCTCCTGCTGCTTGTCCTCCAGCCATGATTATCAGTATTATTATTATGAAGTAGAAATAGTACTTCCAAACATCTTCTATACCAGCAAACTCCCCTTTTCTATGAAGCAATCCTAATGCCAAAAAGCTGGGATAAAGCGTGCCTATAAACACAGCACCTGGGACAGCTAAAGCTTCAAATGGGTCTGGTATCGCAACTAAAGCGGCTGCTATAACTAGGAATCCAATGCTTGAAACGATCCAAGCTAGCTCTGCTATTGTCTTCTTCTTGGTGTAGCCCAATATGGAAGCTGCTAAATAAGCTAAGGCAGAAATGAGCGTTACCCAAGCTAATGCAGACATATTTTACACCTATTATTAAAATTTTTGGATAATTTATGCTATGACAAGTGTAATAA
>JALURH010000192.1 GCA_027017025.1 Thermofilaceae archaeon | reverse complement strand
GGTGATAATGGTTCAAGACCCTGTAGAGATCCTCTTCAGGAGAATAGGGCTCGGAAAAGTCGAGGCAAAAATATATGTTACACTACTAAGTAGTGGGCCTCTATCCGCCCCCCAGCTAGGCGATGAATTAGGCCTACATTCGCCCCAAATCCATAGCTGCCTGAAGAGATTATCTAATAGTGGCTTAGTTGAAGTCAGGAAGGGTAAGCCTGCATACTACAGGGCTGTACCACTACCTATCTTAGAAAGAATATATAGGAAGGAGACCGAGTCCGTACTAAGGGAGGCTATCGAGGTTCTATCCAGGATCCCTCCAAGAGAGGTTGCTAGCGGATATGGTGTCTGGATCCTGAAGAGTTTTAGGGGTCTCATGGGGAGATTTGAGGAAGCTATTAAGAGAGCTGAGATAGACCTAGCTGTCTGTGGCGACCCAGAGTTTATTAGAAGTATGAGAGAACTCCTAGTAAATACTAGGGAACGTGGCGTAAATGTATACATCATTGTATATGAGCTACCTGGGCTCTCCATAGAGGACGTCGACTTACCTAGTATCGGTAAAATCAAGAAAGCTGTTTCCGGAGATTTACTCGTAGTATCGGATTCGAAGATAGGGGTTCTTGCTCAGAGAAGGCTTGGACCAACTATTAAGCCCGAGTATGGTCTCACAATTGAGGAGCCTGTTCTAGTAGATTACCTACTCCACGATTTCTTTAATAGGTGGATTAGAAGCAAATCTATAAGAGATGAACTAGTTAGGCTACCTACAAGCTACACTATTTTCAGGTTAGCATTATATGAAACTAGTAGGTTACTCAAGGAAGGAGAAAATATACATGGTGTTTTTCACGGCAGGTGGGTTCAAACCGGTAGAGAGGGAATAGTTGAGGGTAGGATACTTGAATCCACTATAGATTTAACCACGGGCCTCTCCTATTTTGTTATCGATACGGGGCTAGAGAGGATTAAAGTAGGTGGTCCTGACGCAGTTGTAGAAGATTTTGCTACAGCGAGGGTAGAACTCAAGAGAGGTGCCTAGTTTGGCTAGAATACTCCAGTTTAACATAGAGGATGAATTAGGACAGTATGTACCTCAGATAACTGGTAAGCAACTAGTTGAGATTGCCGAGAAGATACATGCCGATACATTAGTTCTATTCGCACGTGATGCTTGGGGAAGATCATACTATAGCAGTAAAGTATCTAGGAAGAATAGTAAGCTTGGTGGGAGAGATTTAATCGAGGAGGTTGTCGAAGAAGCCAGGAAGAGGGGGATCAAGGTATACGTAATGGTTGGACATACAACTCATCCAGAATTATATAGGAGACATCCAGACTGGGCGCAGAGAAAAAGAGATGGTAGAGTTATCACCATGGATACCGACCCCTCTGCCCTAGGGGATGAACCAATAAGGTGGCCATTGATGTGCCTAAATAGCCCCTTCCTGGAATACGTTATTTGCGAGGCTAAAGAGGTTCTCGAATACGGTGTTGATGGAGTTTTTCTTGATTCCTTTAGGTATATGCCAGATGTGGAGAAAGCATGTTTCTGTAAGTATTGTAGGGATAGCTTTAGGGACGAGATAGGGGCTAGCCTTCCTGAAGAAGCTGATTGGGATAGCTTATTCTATAGGAAGAGCTTCTTGTGGAGATATAAGGTTAATGTAGATTCTATCAAAGCTATCTATAACTATATTAAATCAGTAAATCCGGAGATACCCCTGGTGTATAATAGTCACCCAGCTGGGTGGAAGGGTAGGGCTAATAGGGTAGTTGAATTAGCTAGGGATAGTATAGACATAGTTTTTGCTGAGTGCTCAGAAGCAGATTACCAGCCCCCAGGCTTTATTGCAGAGATGGTTAAGTTAAGCTTAGCTGCTAGCGGGGGTAAAGAGGTTTGGGCTTCAAGAAACTCTTTCCACACATGCTTAACAACTGCCTCCACATCTCCAGTGGCTGCTAGGCAGGGGCTTAGGGAAGCTTTCGTCGCTGGAGGAAGCCCACTCTACCTTGTTTTTAGCTCAGCTTTCGTACAGGATAGTATGGTATGGGGAAGTGTTTCAGAAGTTTTTGAGGAGATCGAGAAACTCGAGGAGTATATGGATGGCGCTAGACGTCTAAGATACGCTGGCGTAGTGTATTCCAGTAGGACTAGGGATTGGGCGGGTAGGGATAGACCAGAGCACGTAACAGACTGCTTCAGGGGATTCTACTATGCTCTAACCTGGGCTGGGCTACCAGTAGACTATATTGTTGACTGGCAACTTGACGAGGGTTTCCTAGAGGACTATAGTATACTTATACTAGCTAACACGCAGAGCCTAAGTAGGTCAGCTGTCATTCATCTCAGGGGTGTGGAGGATAAAGGCATCATCGCAACATATTTAACCTCAATCATGGATGATATGGGGTGTCTCCAGGAGGAGCTTCAACTCAGTGAGCTACTCGGCGTAGAGTATAGGGGGATAGTCGATACCTCCTGGAGCTACATATATGTTAGTAACAAACATGGTGTGACTGAAGATTTAGTTAGGAGAACAATTCTCTGGGGAGACTTTGATAGAGAATTTATAGATAGGAGGGTTCCCCCCAGTATAGCATGGCACACTAGGGTGGAGACAAAGACTGGGGCTAAAGCCGTTGCGTGGATATGTGAGCCTTCAACGAAGTTCGGGTACGAATACGAGAATGGGAGGTCACCGCCACTACTTGGCTCTGTAACAAAGAATCCAGCAATAGTTGTTGGAGAGGAGAGAAAGACTGTCTACTATACGGGTCAGCTAGGTAGGTTGTATTGGAGGCTAGGTTTACCTGACTACGAGAAGCTTATCTTGAATTCCGTCC
>JALURH010000191.1 GCA_027017025.1 Thermofilaceae archaeon | reverse complement strand
CTTGCAGAGAGACTCGAAGAAGAAGATATAGTATTTATTGGACCGCCAGCAAGAATCCAGAAACTTGTTGGCGATAAACTGGGTGCTAGACGTTTCTTCGATAAACACGGTGTTCCAGTAGTTCCTGGAAGTCTATCTCCAATCCACGTGTATGATGCAGTAGATCTAGCTGAGAAACTAGGTTATCCAGTCTTAATTAAGCCAGCAGGTGGTGGAGGAGGTATAGGCATATTTATTGCCCATAGTAGTAACGAACTTAAGAAGCTACTCAGGAAAGCTGAGGAACTTACTGGTAAAGCATTTGGTAGGAGCAAAGTTTATATTGAGAAATATTATCCCATGTCAAAACACATTGAAGTCCAAATACTAGGGGATAGCCACGGCAATGTGATACATATTTTCGAACGTGAGTGCTCTATACAGCGTAGGTTCCAAAAAGTGATAGAGGAAACACCATCTCCCTCACTAACTGAGGAGGAAGTCAAAAAGGTAACTAGTCTTGCTCTTCAAGCAGCTAAAGCTATGGATTACGTTAACGCTGGAACAATAGAGTTTCTCTTCGAACTAAATAGCAGAAACTTCTACCTACTAGAGGTAAACTCTAGGATACAGGTTGAACACCCTATAACCGAGATGGTTACGGGTATCGATATCGTAGTAGAGCAGTTTAGAATAGCTGCAGGTGAGCATATAGGCTTTAGCCAATATGAGATAACTAGGAGAGGACACTCAATTGAAGCTAGGATCTATGCAGAAGATCCGAGAAATAACTTTATACCATCGCCAGGCAAAATAATTGAACTACGAGAGCCAGCCGGACCCTGGGTTCGCGTTGATTCAGGTGTGTATGAGGGATTCGAGATCCCCCCACATTACGACCCCCTCTTAATGAAGATAATCGTATGGGGCCCAAACAGGGAAACCTGTATAAATAGGTTAAGAAGAGCGCTTATGGAGACGAGGATTAAAGGTGTTAAAACAAATCTTTCGCTACATATGGCAGTACTATTAAGTAAAGAATTCCTAGACGGAACATATACTACAGCTTTCTTGGAAAAATCAGGTATAATTGAGAAACTACCCATTGAAGAGGAGGTAGTAGAGGAAAGGAAAGTTGTGAAAGAAACTGGGTTTAGGAGAGGTGCTCCAGAGAATGTTTGGAGAATTATGTCAAGAATTTCCTCCAGTGATAATTAGGTTAAGGAAAGTTTCCTCAACTATGGATATCGCTAAGGAGTTCGCCGTTAAAGGTGCTCCAGAGTGGACAGTAGTTATTGCTGAGGAACAAACTTCTGGTAGAGGAAGATTAGGGAGACGGTGGATATCTCCGAGGGGTGGATTATGGTTCTCCCTAATTTTACATTCAAAAACAGGTATACATGAAAAACTCTACATTCTTCCAGCAATAGCTGGCGTATCTGTCGCTACAACAGTTAAAGATCTTTATGGTCTTCAAGCTAAACTCAAATGGCCAAATGATATAATATTACACGAGAAAAAACTTGGGGGGATACTTATTGAGAGCCTTGCTGTGGGAGAAAACATTACCCACATACTAGGTATAGGGCTAAATGTGAATATTGATTCTACTAGAACGGGGCTTAGTGATTTAGGTGCAGTGTCTATTCGAGATGTACTTGGAAGAGAAGTTGATATATCTATATTACTTAAAGGAATACTTAACTCACTGCTTAGATATTTTTTCATAGATAAAAAATCTTTACTCGAGATGTACAGGGGGTTATGTGAAACTATAGGTAAGCGAGTAAAGATAATTCTTGAAAATAGCGTTGTGGAGGGGACAGCTATAGATGTATCACATGATTTCTCACTTATCGTAGTAGATGATGATGGACAGCGTCAACGTATCCTTTGGGGAGATGTTATACACCTTAGGTAATTCGATTGAGGGTAGACTCTATGTTACGTAGAATAGATAACTATGTGTTCTGGAGCCACTATCCTTCTCCCACTGAACTAGAAGACTTGATAAGATCTGGAGAAAAAATAGATCTTATAGTGAACTTAGTTGATTCAGAGTACAGGGATGTTAAATACATTGGTGTAGCCAAAGCCTATAATATAGATGTACATTTATTTCCAATACCCGATTACTTCTTCTTACCACACGAGTATGTAAACAGGTATCTCCTCTCTAGGGTCATTAATGCAGTTGAAAGGGGAGAGAAGATTCTTATCCACTGTCTAGGTGGTATAGGGAGGAGCGGCACTATAGTTGCTATGTATCTGGTACGTAAGTATAGTTTACCCTTTGAGGAAGCACTAGCTAGGGTTAGAGGATTAGGTGGGGGGCCGGAGTCAAATATACAACTTAATTCGCTTAGATGGTTCTATATTTCCTCTAGGTTAATGGAATATAGGTTCCAGGAAGAAATTTATGAAATTGGGGAGAAATATGATTTTGGTGCCAGTATTTTACATGCATCTACAGTAGCTAACATAGCCTTAGATATAGCATATTCTATGGCGAACTTCTACGGGTTTAGTAGAGAAGATCTCTTAACTCTCTATATTAGCTCTTTACTACATGATATAGGGTATGCAACCCATAGTGAAGACAAGCACCACCTTGGGAGTGAGCTATTAGTTGAAAAAAACTGGCCTCCTCTACCTTGGTTCATATTGTAGATTTAGAGCTTGCAAAGTTTATAGTAAGGAACCATAGAGCAGGCATAGATGCTTTTAAGGATAAATTGTATGTAGAGAGGAGAGATCCTAAACTCTTACTCCTAGCTGGTATAGTGAGACTTGCAGATTCCTTCTATAATATCTATTTCTGGGAGGAGTATTACGGAGGAGTAGATTTTAGGCACGGGGAGCTGGTGGTTAGAGCTATTCCATAT
>JALURH010000190.1 GCA_027017025.1 Thermofilaceae archaeon | reverse complement strand
GTTCTAGACTATGCACCTCCCACATTTAGGTTAAGTGTCTTAAGCTCTGGTAGATTAATTATTGAGCGTAAACCCTTTTTAGCCTCTATTCTCCGATGGGCTTCTCGGCAAGAAATTAATGATATGTGAAAAAGGAGGAGGAAAATCGAGAAAGCTCTACGAGAACATAGGTAAACTCTTTTAGCTAGCTGTTACATTAAATGATCTTTAATTTATGGCTTACTTACCATATCTTCCTTCACCTAGCTCCCTGAAGCCTGTAATGAAATTTTATGTAAATTAATAATATTATACGTTGTTAATAATTACTTGGGTTGATAGTTATTGCCTGATAGGAGGATTTTCAAACACCCTATACTAGATTTTAAACGTGGCGAGAAAGTTCGTATATACTTTGATGGCGAGGAGCTTGAGGTATTTGAGGGAGAGAATCTTGCTGCAGCACTCTACGCTAGTGGTATAGATGTAATAAGGTTTTCTGAGAAGATGGGTAGGCCTAGAGGACCATTCTGTATGATCGGTAAATGTAGTTCATGTCTAGTCGGGGTTGATGGCTACGTAGAGAGGGCATGTATGCTTAGGGTTAGGGAGGGTATGGTTGTGGAGAGACTTAGAGGCTTGCCATCACTCCCCAGGGGTAGTGAATCATTCGGGTGCTTCGAGGAGTTTGAAACAGATATACTTATTATTGGTTCTGGTCCAGCAGGCCTCTCCTGTGCAGAAGTCATCGCTCCAAGTGGTTTAGATGTTACCTTGGTTGATGATCAGCCTAGGGTTGGTGGACAGTTGCTGAAACAAACACATAGGTTTTTTGGCTCTAGGGAGCTTTTCGCAGGGTATAGGGGATTCCAGGTAGCTAGGTTACTGGAGGAGAGAGTTAGGAAATATAGCAATGTTAGGTTTCTCTTGGAGACTACTGCAATAGGGGTCTTCAAGGAGGGTGTATTACTCGCCTCAAGTGATAAGCTCTTCTTGGCTAAACCTAGGTCTGTTGTAGTTGCTACAGGAGCTACGGAAAACTTCCTGGTATTCGGGAATAATGATCTTCCAGGCGTGATGGGCGCAGGTGGTGCACAAACATTAATGAATCTCCACGGGGTGAAGCCTGGTGAGGATATACTCGTTGTTGGTTCAGGGAATGTTGGACTCATAGTATCCTATCAACTGTTGCAGGCTGGGTCAAGGGTTACCTGTATTGTCGAAGCCTTGCCTAGGATTGGTGGGTGGCTCGTCCACGCAGCGAAGGTTAGGAGGTATGGTGTACCAATACTGACGAGCCATACCGTAAAGTCTGCGTGGGGCAATGGTAGAGTTGAGGGCGCCACTATAGTTAGGCTCGATGAGAAGTGGGAGGAAATTAAGGGCTCCGAGAAGGAGGTAGAGTGTGACTCTATTCTCCTAGCGGTGGGATTGACCCCCAACGTAGAGCTCCTAAGGCAATTTGGTGCAGCTATGAGGTATTTACCTGAGATGGGTGGTTTAGTTGCATTGAGGACAAAGTACCTTGAGACAACTGTTCCAAATGTTTTCGTTGCTGGCGATGTAGCCGGCATAGAGGAGGCTACTACAGCAATTATCGAAGGTAGAGTTGTAGGTTACACCATACTCACCAGGTTTCTAGGGGCTAGAGATGAGTATATTTCGGCGAGGGAGAAAAACTTGGCTTTACTAGAGGAATATAGAAAGGCTCCATCTAGTGCACGTATCCGCTCAGCTTGGCCTAAAGTTCTAGTAGAGGTGAAAACTTGTGAGTGATCCTAAGGTTACAGGCGTTATTACGCCCGAGGTTCTAAGGAAATATGGTTTTGTCCCGCCTAAAGAGGTTCTCTACTCGAAGCCTATAGCCATTGTTGAATGTATAGAGGAAATACCCTGCGATGTCTGTACATGGGCCTGCCCCTTCAGCGCCTTAACAAAGGATAGTCTCACTAGTCTCCCAAAGATAGATTTCAGTAAATGTACTGGTTGTGGAAGATGCGTAGCTATGTGCCCCGGGCAAGCAATATTTGTTATCGACCTCTCGAGAGAGGATAAGGCTTTTATAAGCCTCCCCTATGAGATGATACCTAAACCTGAGAAGGGGGATAGGGTAATTCTATTAGATAGATGGGGTCATAAAGCTGGTTTTGGACGTATAGTTTCCCTCTATGAGGATAATAGAACCTATGTCGTTAAGGTTGAAGTTCCTAGAGAGCTGGTCTTCGATATTAGGGCTATCAAGGTGGTTAGGGATGAAAAAGGAGACTAGAGTTGTATGTATCTGTAATGATGTGACCCTAGAGGAAGTAGAGAAAATCATTCATGAAGAGAAATTATCTGATTTAGAGAGTATTAAGAGGAGACTTAGAGTTGGTATGGGTCCCTGCGGAGGTAAGTACTGTATAAACCTTATTCTACGTATGTATCCACGCCTACTGGGTGAAGATGTTAGAGGTAAAGGTGATTTAGAGCTTATGGTTCCAAAGAACCGTCCACCCGTGAAGCCTATCCCTATGGGTCTTTTTGAGGTGTAAGTTCTTGGAGGCAGAAGTAGTTATAGTAGGTGCCGGCTCCACGGGGCTATTCACAGCATTATACCTCACGGAGCTGGGGTTAGAAGATATTATCTTAGTTGAGAGATCCTATATTGGTTCTGGCTCCTCCGGGAGGTGTGCGGGAGGTATAAGGGCTAGTTTCTCCTCCAAGGAACATATTGTTCTCATGAGTGAAAGTATAAAACTGTGGAGAGAACTTACAGAGAAGTTTCCCGAGATAGGTTTTAGGCAGAAAGGATATCTCTGGCTACTGACCAGGGAGGAACAAATCGATACATCTAAAAACCTTGTTGCTTTCCAGAATACTCTAGGTGTTCCAACAAGAATAGTTAGCAGGGAAGGCATAGAGGACATTGTTCCCAGCATTGATTTGAGTGATATTATTGCAGGAATCTACGACCCCATTGCTGGTAAGGTTTATCCCTTTGATGTACTCTACTCCTTAGCCCATATACTTAGGGAGAATGGAGTAGAGATCCTGACCCATACGAATGTAGAGGAAATAGTTGTCTCCAATAGGAGAGCCGTAGCGGTAAGAACAAGTAGAGGTAGAATCAAAGTTAAGGGTCACTTGATAGTTGCAGCTGGTGTATGGTCCAGGAATTTACTCCGAGCTATCGGGATAGATCTACCTATGGAGGCTGAGGTACACCATATACTCGTAACAGAGGAAGTTAGGCAATTCCTGGATCCCCTAATTATCCATGTGGATACGGGAGCTTATATGGTTCAAGACCCTATTGGGGGCGTACTTATGGGTGTAAATATAGAGGATAGTTACGAGGATAAACTCAGGGCTGATTTCCTCAGGAAAGTGGCTCGTATATGGCTAAAATATTTCCCACAGCTCAGGAAAGTTAACCTCTTAAGGTATTGGATAGGCTACTACGAGGTAACCCCTGATCATCACCCAGTTATAGGGTCAGTACCTGAATACGACAATATTCTTGTAGCAACGGGCTTTAGTGGCCATGGTTTTATGATGGGGCCTATAGTTGGCTTAGAGCTTTCACGAATGATTATAGGTAGAGAACCCTACTTCAAGGAAACCAAGAAATTAACTATAGATAGGTTTGCGAGAGGAGAGCTAATAGAGGAAAAAGCTGTTATTGGTTAACCAGCTTTACATCACATACTATATTAGGTTCCTCTCCCCCTTAACAAATGTCTAGGTGGAAACATGGGAGTTCTCGAAAAACTCTACCGTTTCCCGCCGAGGTATGGTCCCGAATGGGGTTCCGGAGGCATCTTCGGTTTAAGATACCATAGGGGGACACTATACTTTACGTTAGCATTTGAGGCTGAGGCGCATTTCGTTAGGGAGGATGGTGAAAGAGTTTATAGGTTTGAGTATATTGGTGGGAAAGGACCTAGGTCTGGTGGAGACACGTATAATGCAGTAGATGTTGTTGATGATACAATATACTTTGGTGGATGGGTCCACGCTCCAGCTAAGTATGGGGGTAGAGTGAATAGGGGCGGGAAGATACTTTTCTACGACAAGTATAGCCATGTTCACAGCTACGATATAAGGGAGGATAGGGTTGAGCTTCTCTGGAGCGATACTATAAGGCATGAAAGTAGGTGGGCTGGAGAAGTATCCGAGATAATATATGACCCTATCAATGATAGACTAGTTGTTGGTAGAGCAGATGGCCACGAGAACCTAGGTATATATTCTATTGATAGACGTACAGGGGAGTACGAGATCCTAAGTAGCGATCCGGGGCTCAAGGGATCGATATACCTGGATTATGCTTGTTTCGATATCCAGAGAACTTGGAGGAGAGGGGTTGAGGGAATACAGTGCTTAGATCTAGTTACAGGTAAATGGACTAAATACTTGATAGATGATTTCTCTAGGATAGCTGTTGATGGATTCAGCGTGGGATGGCCGCTATCTGGTTGCGCTACATCGGCTTTTGGTAGATACTTCCACTTCGTTAAGGGAGGGGTGATCGTGGGGAACCCTATTAGCCCAGAAGAGGAGGAACCGAGGTTTATTAGGTTATTCGATTTCGTTGTATCTGGCTACGCTCCCACAAGGACAGTTGCGTTACCTGTGGGGGGAGGAGTACTTGTAGCATTTAACTCCTATACCCATGGATTAATCCACCCGAGGGATGAGATTGAGAGGGAAATGACTAAAGCATTTAATACTATTGTTGGACCAACTATTCTTCTCTATATTACTCCACCTATGGCTAGGATTGTTGGAGCATTTGGTGCACGTATAACATCTATAGAGACTGTAGGCTCTAAGATACTCTTAGGTTTTAGTACTGTTGCTAATCTTGGTGCAGATGATGCTACACCAATAGATGTGGGTAGTAGGGGGATAACAGCAATTAGCCAAGACATATTATTGAGGAGGCCTCCGCCAGTAATGTTTAGCATACCGGGTGAGAGGGTTGCTGAGGGAGTATGGGGAGGTATACCACTATGGGGCTATAGGGAAAAACTACTTGAGATTAAAGCAAGCAGGGATAACATACTAGATATTTATGAGTATGATTTCTCCCTGCCGCCTCTCTCAGCTGAGAGAACAGAATATAGGTTAAAAACCGGGAAAAATTTAATTGATTTATCGGGGTTCCATGGAATAGTGTCCTTTAAGTTTCACGAAGAAGACCTAGACGCAAAAATACGTGTAGTACTTGAATAATACTCTAAGTTTTTTGTAGAATATGGTCGGGCGCCTTTTCATCCAACCCATTACTGGGCTGTCGAGGCGCGATCCTGCCGGACCACTATTATATAATATATTATGTATACTATTATGAGTTTCGGTTCCCTAGGTCTAGTGCAACGATGTATCTCCCCGGTCTCTCTTCGAGAACCCCCTCTATCCTTACCTCTCTATTTATCTTCTCCTCAAGCTCGTATTTTAGATCCTCTATCCAGTCATAGAATCCACATGTGTAGCAGAGTATGCCTTCTATTTTGACTAAGACTCTACTTCTATCTATCTTTATTAACTCTGCTTGTGCTTCAATACCCCTATATTTGTTATAATCCTTAATTGCTTCGTGAACTTTATTCTGGATATTCATCGTAATAGCTTTTATTTAGCTGATTTAAAAGGTTAGCCCATATTTTATGTAATAAAAATATTTCTCCTCGGAAAGATATATTGTATATGATTATTGTCTAATCAACTGGATAGATTTTTTAACTAGCTTAGTGTTTTATTAAGCAAGGTGAGGAATTTGAGCGAAATACTTGATGAAAGAGACCTACAGATTATAAAGATACTAATGGGTAATGCTAGGACAACCATGACGGAGATAGCTAAGCGTATAGGTATGACGGATGTAGCAGTTAAGAAGAGGATAAAGAGGCTCGAGGAACTTGGTGTAATAAAGAAATATACTATAGTTGTCGACCCAGCCAAGATAGGTTATAATAGCGTAGCTCTCGTAGGTATGGATGCTGAACCAGAATCCATACTTGAGGTAGCTAACTCTCTCGCACAGAGAGAATATACGAAATCTGTTTCCTTAACTACAGGTGACCACATGATTATGGCTGAAATATGGGCTAGAGATAACTCCGATCTTAGAAAGATCCTAGAGGAGATAGGTAAACTTAAGGGAGTGAAGAAGATTTGCCCAGCTATAGTTCTGGAAACAATTAAGTAGTAGTTTCCTGCCATAAATTTAGTTGGTAGTGTATAGGTTCAGCCATTACGTACACCCTATTCTAAACGTAGTATCACCATGGACAGCCTAATCCTTTCTAGGTTTTTTAGGTATTCTCAACCACTCGATAATGTTATATAGTAGCTTCCTGTTATCTCCGAGCTCTAGGAACTGATCCATCATGGATGTTATATCACCTATAGCAAGCACACTGCCTTTCTCAACTATTACTGGGTACCTATCTTTCCTGTAGTATATTGAGAGATACGTGTCGTTGCTCGTATAGGCTATTACCGTCGCATTACCATAGACAGCTGTCCCAGTTAGTATAACTATTCTCTCTACTCCCCGAGTTATATTACTCTCTGCGAAATCCTCTACAACTATGTTCCTATAGACCCCGTAATTAACTCTAGGGTTATACAGGTAACCTGTTTCAAACATTATCCCGAACTCCTGTGCAACCTGGTTTATGCCCGTAGGTAAGTTTACTGATGGGTCATGAGCTAAAAACAGTTTCCCACCGTTAGTAACAAACCTCTTTATAGCCTCTATCTCATTCCTCTCGTAGTTCTTGAATGGCGTGAAAATAACTAGTGCTTTAGGCGACTCCTCCAACACGTCTACTAGGTTATCTTGCGTAATGAAGTACACTTTATCTCCCCCCTCAATAATTTTTGTTAAGAACTCCATCATGAGTGGTGTGAAGAAAAAGTTCTCATGAGATAGATCGATAGCTACCCTATTTGTTGCGTTTATAGCCGTAATATTACTTAGTTGCCTAAGTGCCTTACCCCCTATTCCTAGGGCTTCACGAATACTTATGTCTCCCTCAACCATGTAGGGAGGTATATAGAATATTTCCTGCCGTTGCCTAGAGATATTAGCTAATAACTCTACAGGTATCTTCCTATACCTAACCCATAGTTCCTGCCCAGGGCTTAGACTTTTGGCTATTCCTAGCTCCTTCTTAGCTATCCTAGTTAGATCAACCACCTCGTACTCCTCTATACCTGCTAACTCAGCGGCTTTATCAAGGGCATCAAAATATGATCCAATGCTGTCGATAAGCCCCAACTCTAATGCTTGTTTACCGAGGAAGAGCTTCCCGGAGGTTAGCTCCTCGTAGGTAATATTCAACTTATCTCCTCTACTCTCATTCACCGCCTCAAGGAAATTACTGAAAATCGCTTTTACGACTAGTGGGAACTCCCTGGTCGAGAAACCTGTATACTTGAATGCTCCAGTCTCCAGTATATACTCTGGCGGTAAAACTATTGGTGGAGTATAGGATATTACCCCTATGTTGCCTACAAGTGAGTTAGATGTAGCGATAATGTAGTCTCCACCTAAGGCAATATAGTAGCCGCCGGAGGCAGCTATACCTGATATCGAGATAACCACGGGTTTCTTCTCGGAGAGTTTCCTGAGACTAGAGTAGATTTCCTCACATGTTGTAGCTAATCCTCCGCCAGAATCTACCGTTACCACCACTGCTGCTATAGATTCGTTCCTTAATGCGGTCTCAATAGCCTTGAGGTAGACCTCTCTGTCCGATGCGAATATGATATAGCCATATACCTCTATTACGCCTATGATTTTCTTCTCCGATGGTATCTTCCCATAGTATATATAGCCGGCAATGAATGCAGTTAAAGCGAGTATAAATATTGCCGCTAGTATAGCTTTTCTCCGAGTAGAGAGAGATGACATAATTTATTTCACTAGCTACATGTTAATTAACGTTCTTAAGCTAGTATAGAAAAATATTTAGCTACCAGCCAAAAAACCCAAGATATCTTCAGTTAATGATTAACTAGCAGATAAATACGGTATTATACTATGTGTATAAGCTAGACCATCTCTAGAGAATGGACATGGGGAAAGCCTATATACCGAGTTTCCTCGATACAAATTCTCTAGTTTCTTCTGCAATTATTATTGCTTTGCTAACAGTTTCTTCCAACGGATAGTAGGGTGATGGATACCTAACCTCTATGGCTCTTTCAAGAACCTCTAAGTTTAGCTTTAATAATTCATTAAAGCTTTCTGCATAAGCTGAGTAGATAGAAGATGTCGTGGCCTTTTCCTGAAAGGCTTATCCTTGCTCACAAGGTAAGCCTTCAAGTACTTCTCTACAGCCTGCTGAGCGTGGAAGAGAGCATAATCGTGTATACCGTCTTCCAGTGCAAGCTTTGCAAGTCTTAGATCCCTGTCACCCTTCTCCATCCATTCTTGGGAGCTCATAGTACCAGTCCTTCAATAGAAGCATAGTAGCTTACATCGCCTACATAAGCTCTCCTCTCTTCATATAATTTCCTGGAGACTATAACTATGTCGTTTGGGATATTCATCTTAATGGAGAGCTTAATCTTCAACCCCCTTAGAAACCTCTCTAGTAGTTTCTCGTCGATCTCCTCCTTAGTTACCACCAGTATGTCCCAGTCAGAATCTTCATCATAGTCTCCCCTCGCTCTTGAGCCAAAGAGTATTATCTTATCTACCTCAACTCCATGTCTTTTAGCGATCTCAAGTATTGCCTCTTTAATCTTCCCCAAGGTTTTCTCTTCTACTCCACTAATAGCTCTCTTTTTCATCCCTAATATCCTAGTTCATTTTCTGTTTATAAGTTTGCCACTGCTCCCCTATTAAACTAAGTAAAACAATAGCTATGGAGAACATATTACTCACTAGCTACATACTAATGTTATCAGCCCAAAAACCAAGATATCTTCAGTTACACCATCCACAAAATGCCCATAATATATACTGCACACTTTGTTATAT
>JALURH010000189.1 GCA_027017025.1 Thermofilaceae archaeon | reverse complement strand
AAACAAAGTTAGGGCAAACGGTCAGTTCTGGGACGATCATCAATGCTTCAGACCCCCATAGTTTCTTCATCCCAAGAAAGTATCGAGCATCGTCTCATTAAGTTTTTACCATATGAGCTATCCACAGTGACTCAATGTTATAGGACTTCATAACCGCTGGAGAATTGGCCTTATCCTAGAGATAGTATATGGAATCTTGTTGTCGCTAGAACCTGGCTATTATCTTAAAGGAGTTGTCCAATAGTTTATATCCGGGGAACCTTTCCAGGATACTGTAGAATCCCTCAGATCTAACTATCTCTAGGAACATCTCTATTGATTTTTTCTCCAAAGATTCCTTACGTACTATAAAATCGAAGTATTCATCAGATATTTTATGGAAGGATAAACCATACCTCTCAGCTACATAGCGTATAGCCACACCGACGTCAGCTATGCCTCGAGATATCAAGTATGCTACTGTTTCATGTGTTTTTGCCTCAAAGGTATAGCCTCTTAGCTTTGACCTGAATTCATCCACGCTTATACCATGCTTTATGGCTTCCTTCTCAATAAGCTGGTCTATAAGTATTCTAGTACCGGAACCCGAGTTCCTATTAACGAATCTCAGATTATTATCAATTATATCCTTAAATGTTCTAATACTTTTGTGTTCTTTTTTAAAAACAAAACCTTGTTCACGCAGATACCCACGTATCAATACAGCATTTTTTATTCCAGCTTTAAGAATATAGGGTATATTGTACTCCCCCGTATCTAAATCATAGAGGTGAATACCGGAGAGATCCGATATACCCAGTTTAATCATTTGTAAACCGCCCATACTTCCAGTATAAAAGACCCTAACATTGAATCTCTCCTTTACTCTAGCTATTATTTCCTCAAGTAATGGACAATGACTTCCAATAATGTTGGCCTCATATATTCTCTGCCCAGGAAATACCCTAACTTTTACCTCGCTCCCAGCGGGTATAGAATCTATATTCTCGGGTATTTCGGCAAAACCATCAACTAGGGAAGATAATACTATCCTGCCACTATGAGTAAGTAGGGGATATGCATAAAGTTTTTCACCTTTTGGGGTTAATATAACTGGAACATAGTATCTAAGCCCTGGAATACCTTTAATAGGGATAAGTAACTTAGCTTTATGAAGATTGTTTTCCCTAGATGAAATCCCCTGCAACTTAGCTACTAGAGGTACTAAAACCAGGTTTGACGTTAAGTAGCATGAGAGAGGGAAACCGGGCAAACCTAGAAGAATCTTATCCCCAGATAGCGCTATAACCAATGGGCGTCCAGGCTTAGTTTTTATACCATGTATTATTACACCTGGGTTATATTCGGAGAAGACTCTATAAGTGGTATCTTCTAGACCAGCAGACGTCCCTCCAATAACGGCTACAATATCACATTCATCAATGACCCTATCAATAGTGTCTCTAAGCATCTTCCTGTCATCGGGAACTGGCGGTAACCTAATTGGTTCAGCACCTAATTTTAGTAGCAAGGAATACACCATGTGGGAATTAGAGTCATATATCTCGCCATATTTAAGTTTAGCCTCCACCTCCCTCAATTCATTACCGGTAGGTATGATAGCGACTCTTATCCTCCTATAGACCCTTACCCTATTTATACCAGCAGCCGCTAAGGAAGAAATAAGTAGGGGCGTTAGGATCGTGCCTTTCCACGCTATAATTTCTCCTTCAATAGCATCTGAACCTACATAATCTATGTTTTCTCCGTGTTTAACCCTCCTATATACTAGAACCTTATTACCTACCCTACTGGTATACTCAACCGGGACGACGGCGTCTGCCGGGAATGGTACTATAGCCCCCGTAGATACCTCAACACATTCTCCCCTATTTACCTCAATTATCCTGGTATCGCCTGTAGCTAATCTATCGATAACTTTAAGCTCTACAGGACTATTTTCCCATGCCTCGGCTACGTCCTCCGATATTACAGCGTACCCATCCATCAATGCCCGCGTATAAGGTGGTAGATTTATTCGCGAATATATGTTCTCGGCAAGAACCCTCCCCACAGCATCCCCAATATATATGTTCTCGATCCCCCTAGGTTCAAGCTTAATATACCTAGATAATATGTCGGGGACTTTATTAACATCCACGAGCCTCCTATATATCTTCCTCCTAGAGCCTCCCATACAGCTCCACCTCTACAATCTCTCCTTCCTCAAATCCCTCAATATCCTCAGGTAAGTAGAGAAAACCATTACCCTGCAGTAAGCTGGAGAGAGATCCAGAGCCTCCCACCATTATCGGCTCAGCATAAACCTCTCCATTCTCCCTATATACCTTTACTCTAATAAACCCCTTAAAACCAGCCTTAATTGTAACACGTCTAGTGAGCCTGGCTTTCACTTTCGTTCTCCCCGGGATATTTAGGCCGACATAATCCCTTAATAAAGGTCTCAGAATATTCTCGAGAGACGATAATGCCGCTACTGGCAGGCCACTTATACCCATTATAATTCTTCCATTTTTTATAGCTAAGCTAGCTGTTCTCCCAGGACGAATAGCGAATCCATGCACCAAGATATCCGGTTTAATCCTCTTAATTGCTTTAATACTAAAATCCTTTGAGCCAATAGAAGTACCTCCCATAACTATAACTATATAGGAGCCTCTAAGTAGCTCTAGAATCGCTGCATAAATCTCCTCTAAGGAATCGCCTAGAAGCCGCTCCTCAACAATCTCTATCCCGTTTTCAATCAACCATCCACCAACGATATGTTGTGTAAATGGTGGAAAATAGCTAGAACCAATAAATTCTTCACCAGTAACTATTAGTGAAGCCTTTAAGTCATAAACTGGTACCTCCTTCTCGTTGTTAACAATTAATGCAGCTATATGCCATGGACGAATCCTATCCCCTCTTTTCAGTATAATTTCTCCCTTCTTTAGCTCTTCACCAGGTAGTGATACATTCTCATATTTTCCTACAGCCTGGTATACTAGTAAGCGATTATCCTCAACCTCAGTATATTCTACCGGCACTACAGCATCAGAGCCCTCAGGTAGAAAGGCGCCAGTTTCTATGGGTATAGCGTATCCTCTTTCAACTACTATCTCGTAGTGTTTTCCAGGTCTAATCCGCATCTCTAATAGCCTCAGAATAACAGGATTTGTTGGAGAAGCATCAACACAGTCCTCACTTTTCACCGCATAGCCATCCATAGTTGACTTAGGTTTAGGCGGTAGTACTACTCGGGAATATACGCTTGTAGCCGAGTATTTTCCCAATGCTTGTATAGAATCTACTTTAGTTACTGGTGGATTAGATATATATTTCGATACTATCTGTAGAGTCTCATCAACTCTATGTAGTACGCGCACAAAAGACAAGTGTCTCTAAGACTATTTTTGTTTTTCATTAAGAAGCTTGTTGAGAAGAAAAAGTTACACATATGCTTAACCACAACCTATTAGAAAACATTACCGGATTGAGAAAAACACGTAGTCCTAAATAGAGTAAAGCAGCAAGGATAGACGGAGAATTATTATCGCACCTAGTTATTTACTTTTTGTGACAAACGAGTATAAGCTGGGAAAAGATACTCTAGGTTTCTTGAAAGAACTAACAGAGATCGTGGCTCCCTCAGGCTTTGAAGAACCTGCGCTTAGGAGAGTAAAGGAGTATGCTGAGAAATTTGCAGACGAAGTAAGGCAAGATAAACTTGGTTCCCTGATATTCGTGAAGAAGGGGTCTAGTGAGAGACCAAGAGTCCTCGTAGCTGGCCATATAGATGAAATAGGTTTCATCGTTACCAGTATTACTAAGGAAGGCTATATTACTTTCACGAATATTGGGGGATGGTTTGACCAAGTTCTCTTAGCACAGAGAGTCGTAGTAAGAGGCAAGAAGGGGGAGATCACGGGCGTAATAGCCTCAAAGCCTCCACACCTCCTATCGCCCGAGGAGAGGCAAAAAGTTGTCACTATGAAACAGATGTTTATTGATGTTGGAGCTACATCGAAGGAAGAAGTTGAGGAGATGGGTATAAGGGTGGGTGACCCCATCGCTCCCTGGTCTCCCTTCACTATATCTGCTTCGGGAAAAACTGTTATGGCTAAAGCCCTAGATGATAGGCTAGGGGTATTCGTAACATTAGAGGTTCTACGTTATTTAAGGGAGAATAATATTGGGCACCCCAATACACTGTATGCTGCTACAACCGTACAGGAGGAGGTTGGTTTAAGGGGTGCCTCTACAGCTAGCTGGGTTGTTGACCACGACATAGCTATAGCTGTAGATGTAGATATTGCCGGCGATGTTCCAGGCATTAGGCCTCAGGATGCACCAGCTAAGCTAGGTAAAGGGCCAAGTATACTCGCTTTTGATAGATCTATGATTCCGAATCAGAGGTTTAAGGAGTTTATTATAGAGGTAGCTGAGGAAGAGAAAATACCTTACCAGTTGTCCGTAATACCTGGTGGAGGCACCGATGCCGGCAGGTTCCACCTATACAGGAGTGGTAGACCGAGCATAGTTATTGGGGTACCTACCCGACACATACATAGTCATGTAGGTATAGCGCATATCAGTGATATAGAGAATACTGTGAAACTTATATTAGGGGTTGTCAAGAGGCTAGATAGAGAGAAGGTGGAGAGCTTTACATACATCTAGATTAAGTGCCATTATATTTTTTATAAAATATCATTGGGTAGCTGAGTCAACTTATTTTTAGATGAATTTAGAAATATGCCTACAGTTATGGGTTATGAATATAAGAGTAAATGATTAAAGTCTGATTACCCCACTGTAGGTGATGAAACCTAGGTTTATGTGGCTAAGTTTAGTCTCTATTCTCGTGGTTTCCCTAATTTTCTCCACACAGTATATCCACTCTAGCCCCGATATTCTGGTAATAGAGGGTAAGGTATATGATTACTCTACGCGTGCCCCTATAGAAAACGCTTTGGTAATATACTTCATAGTTTTTCACGACTCTGAAGAACACGTAGGTTTCCCCATAGAATACGCCTATACCGATAGTAGCGGCCACTACAAGATTGAGCTAAACGATGTTGAGAAGCAATTGGGTAGCAATGCTGAGTATACCTTAGATCAGATAAGGGATGCTTGGTTTATGCTCGTAGCCTACAAGGATGGGTACCTCAGGAACTACGTGGTATATAACCCATATAAACCAATATACCATAAGTGGCAGCTAGGCGAGAATAAACGGATATACAATATACCTATGTACAGTAGCTATCCAGTCAAGGAAGTCTCATACGGCAATATTAAGGCTAGGTACCATTATGGGTACATGAAGGAAGCTGCTGAAATGTTGGCTCAAATAACAGATCACTACGTAAAATTGTTGGAGGAGAAGCTAGGTATCGACTTGGTTAACGATGAGATAGTTATTGAGTTTGATATGGGTAATTACTCTAAGGTTGCTGGATGGGCTGAATTCGGGGTTACTGAGCCAAACAAAGTTATAGTTAACTGGTATCCGTGGATTACTGACCCAAAGAATATGGGATTCCGCCTACTTATTGTCCACGAGTTAACCCATCTCTTCCAGAAGAGACTAAATAATAAGGGTATGATCATACGTCTAAGTGGTCCGTGGTTTACCGAGGGACAAGCGGTTGCTGTATCAAAAGCTATCCTATATGAGGAAGGTATAGGCGGTGTATCCTTCCAGGAGCAAGCTACCGACCCCATAGAGTCTCTACCCAGCAGCTACAATGAGTACTTTAAAGTTGTTGGAGAGAACTATCCTAAGTGGGGAAAGCTTTTTTCGAAGATTGTAGTAGAGTATAAAAAGGATGGGGAAGGTGAATGGGATTTCATTAAGAGGTTTATGCAATATTTCGATAATTTCGCTAAAGATGGGAGTATATGCGAAAACTACGCTAAGTCGTGTAGGCTCTCCGACTATGAGACCATCCTACTCCTATCCTATACTGCGTGTATAAATCTTACCGATACTTTTATAGGGGAATACAATTTCCCGCAAGAAATATTGCTGCCCCAGAAAAACGCTTACCTAAAGTTCCTAGCTGCACGTACGTATCTGTCAGAGATGTCTACATCTGATCCACACTACCCAACCTTTAAGATGTATTTTGAGAATGGTGTTGAGAAGTATGCTACCTACTCTTATGGTGAGGCTGAACAAGAGTTCTCCAAAGCTTTACAGCTTGTAGGATGGAAAGGGTCTATTACTGATCCAATAATGCTTAAATGCTTAATCATAAAGGTGCATGTAAACCTTCAATTAACTCTAAGTAAGGATCCCTCTAAATATATTATCTATGTAGATGGAAGGGGGATAAACCCCAAGAAGCCCATAGATTTACCTCCTGGTAAACATAAGTTTGAGGTTTTCTTCAAGAAATCTAAGGTACTTGAGAAGTATATTATCCTAGATGAGGAGACCAATAGGGTAAATTTGAGGATTGTTGAGCATGTTCTCAAGGTAAATCTAGGAGAAAATGTGGCTAAAGTATATGTCTATAGGGATAACGTTTTAGTCGAGATGGTTGAAGATGCTAGAGGGATTATAGAGTTTATACTTCCTAAAGGAGAATACACTATTACCGCGGTATTAGGGGAAGCTAGGAAGAGTATGAGAGTATCGCTCAATAAAGATACTGAGGTCAATGTGGGTAGTTCAGAGAGTGTTGCTAGGGAGGGTACCCTTATTCTCTCTATAGTTGACCAGCATGGGAGGGCTTTAAAAGCAAACGTTGAGGTTGATGGGAGGGAATATAACGTTGAAGGTAAGCTGAGTATTAAGCTCCCGCTGGGAAAACATAGGGTGGTTGTAGAAGTAAGCAGAGTTATTGTCTACGATAAAACTATCGTACTAGAGGAGAAGCAGACGACAGTAGATGTAGTAGTTAAACACTATATTTTAAGGGTAAAGGTATCTCAGAAACCATTTAAGTTAGCTCCAACATGTACGTTATTCATTTATGAGATTCATAGTGGTGAAGAACCAATCCAGGTGGTAGGTATAGTTGAT
The DNA here is from genome assembly GCA_027017025.1 of Thermofilaceae archaeon. Taxonomy (GTDB): domain Archaea; phylum Thermoproteota; class Thermoprotei; order Thermofilales; family Thermofilaceae; genus JALURH01. The sequence continues at coordinate 1,972 of JALURH010000189.1, read as the reverse complement.
GAAAGGAGCCTATATCTGCCCGAGGGTATATACACAGTTAGAGTACAGTGTGGTGGTAGGGAAGCTATAAAGAGTGTAGAGTTGAAAGGAGACGTCGTGCTGGGGTTTGAGGTTAGCGTAATTGGAGAAGAGTACTATATTCTGGCTCTAGCTGCGGCAATAGTGCTATTGACTATATTAATAGTAGCAGCGAGGAGGAAAGGGCAGAAACATTAGTAGTTAATAAATTTAATATTTTTAGTATCTTATCTGGAAGCTACTAAACTCTCCTTTATATGGCTCCCATATAACTTCTACTTTCTTCACGACAGCCATGGGTGGCCCCCTATGTGCCCACTCAATAACCTTTTTCACTGACTCCTCCGGTCCTTCAACTATAGCCTCGACACGCCCATCTGGTAGATTCCTAACCCACCCTGTTACGCCGTGTCTCCTAGCTACCTTGGTCATCGTATACCTAAAGAAGACTCCCTGCACTATCCCGGAGATATATAGGTGTGCCCGAACCATTTTAGCCATAGTTAAACACCAGTATAGTATCCCCTATTGTTCCTATTTTTATTACCATGATCCTTATTACTACGAAATTTAGGTTAATGTGGGGATACTGCCTTTAAGAGTTAATATAATCGTCTTTGTGTTTTGCGGGGATAAGTGGGGAATTAAGGCAACTAGTTATATACCATATGTAATATATTTGGGGAATTCCTCTGAGGTAAGTGATAGATAGCTAGTTATTGAGGAACACCATGGATACTTTGTGGCTCCTCTATTGTATTCTTCTCCACGAGCCTCGTTTTGATATTAATTTTTAGGTGGTATAGTTCTCCCCTCCTCCAAAGCTCTATACCCATGTTTTCCCCAATACTCTCAACATCTAGATATAATCTGCTTATCCATTTCTCACCTCTCCTCAGGTAAATGAATTTAAGGGTAAAAGCTGTAGAGTAGAGGATCTCGTCACCAGAAGTTAGAGTGATTTTAGGGTCTTTAATCGAAACGTAGGCAGCTACCCAACTTATATCCTCTATACGAGCCTTGTGGTAAGGAAGATCTATGCCGGGTCCAACCGATAAATACGCTAGTATGTCTTCGCCATGGTATATCCCATCATTCCTGAGATTCTTATCCCGATACTTTATATTCATCATAGGTCTCCCTATGTCAGTAATCTCTGGATAATTAGAGTAATCGATGTTGGAGAGGAACTGAGATATATTGAAGTTCCACCAGCTAACAGCATATACTTGTGGAGCAGAGTAGTTAAGAAACATTATATAGATTGGTATAGTTAAGCCACTACTATTACTATCTACTTCCAGAGCAGATACTACTGGTACAACAGCATAGAGCCTACCATCCACGTATAGCTCTAGTGAGAGTAATGTGCGATTAGAAATTATGCCATCAAAAGTGCTACTAAAGGGCTGCGTTTCAGATAGAATGGTTAGCCAAACACTTTCCCTAAGTTCCCTGATTCGCATATACCTGCTTATATTCCAGTAGACAACTGGCAGGAATATTAGGCAAGCTATTCCAAGAATAGCTAAGAAATATGCTGTAGTCCTCGGTAATCTTCTTTCCACTATCTAATCCCTCTACGAGTAAAAAGGTTAGCTTTTCAGTACAGGTCTGATTACCCAGCCTTTCCTATACATGTCCCATGTATGGGTACTTGAATCTATGTTTTCAAACGTATATGCTGCCTTTACACCCACATCTGGGAGGAGAGCCTTTATCGTATATAGCTGAAAAATTAGGAAGACCACCACAATGACTGTTAATACACGTATTTTATTGCTCAATATTTACCACCATATACCGATTTCTTCACTATATTATTTCCTTATTCCATATATATATTGCCTGTTTCTGCAATAATATTCACTCAGATATCTAGGCAATATACCATATAAATGAGTTCATTCCAGGAATATTCCACTTTTCTAGTGGATTTAATCTATGTTAAGAA
>JALURH010000188.1 GCA_027017025.1 Thermofilaceae archaeon | reverse complement strand
GTGCATTTATAATATCTGTACCCGCCACATTCTTCACATCTATCACAATATCTTCTAGGAAGGGTGTTATAATCAAGGGAGGTAAATATATTGAGCGGTTGGGTAAAGTAGACACTATTCTACTGGATAAGACTGGTACCTTGACATTTGGTGAGCCGAGGCTTATCCTAGACTGTAAACATACCCAGCTCGATAGTAATGATGTCTTGGTGTATGCGGCTTCTCTCGAGAGATACTCAAATCACCCTATAGCAACGGCTTTCCAGAGATGGGTGGAGGAGAACGGTGTTGAAGTTAAGTCAATTGTTGTGGAGGATGTTAGGGAGATTGCTGGTAAAGGAATTGTGGGTAGGGTTAATGGCTCAATGATGGCTGTTGGCAACCTGGAACTTGTGAAGAGCTTGGGGATAAACATCTCCGAGGATGTCGATAGGGATGGACATACCCGTGTATATATAGTGAGTGATGGTAAGGTTGTGGGGAGAGTCTGCCTAGCTGATAGGATTAGGGAGGATGCTCGTGAGGCTATTAAGAGTCTCCAGAGACTCGGGGTTAAGACAGTAATATTGACTGGTGACAAGAAGGTTGTTGCTGATAGGGTGGCGAATGAATTGGGTGTAGATGAGTATTATGCTGAATTAAATCCTGTCGAGAAGCTTGAGATACTTAGGAGATTTAAAGAGGATTCGAAGGCTGTCGCCATGATAGGCGACGGTATTAACGACGCACCCGCATTGGCTGAGGCCGATGTAGGTATAGCGATGAGTGACGCTGGCGTCGACGTTACTCTTGAGGCTGCGGATGTTGTTCTTGTACGGAATAGGTTGACTGAAGTCCCTAGACTCATTTCATTGGGCCGTAAAACAAGTGAGGTTGCTTGGGAAAATATAGCCCTATCCCTAGGTGTGAAGTTTATCTTAGGTATACTGGGTATAATGGGGCTAATCCCACTCTGGATGACCGTCGCCATAGGTGATGACGGAATAACCCTACTACTATTCATGAATATACTTAGACTCGGCTACGTAAAATGAAGAGCCTAGATATGGTTGGAAATAAATAATGGGTATGGGTGAATCGGGGTTAGCTGGGTTTCCAAGTCACTGCCAGTATCCCGCCGATTAATCCAAGTAAGAAACCTATTATGAATCCCCCCATACCTAATAACGATACTACTGAGAAGACGATTATCAATGTACCCCATAACTGTGCCTGCTCCGGATTATAATATACTTTTATAGCACCGATAATAACGATTATTCCAGATACTAGGCTGGCGAAGACACCTATAGTGACGCCCAACCCCCATATACCCATAAATCCCCACATCATTGCCTCCCCTGGTCCCACTGGTAGTTCATGACCAGCAGGCATGGCGTAGGAGAAGAATATCCAAAAGAATAATGAACCCATTAATATGAAGATACCGCCTATTAAGGATAGGATGAATGCTGGGAGAGGCCTCTCCATAATATATCACCAAATATTAAATAACGTTAGTTAATATTAAATTAATAATGCTTATTGTATTGAAAAATTGTAGGGAAGAGGCGGTTGGTATATTTATTTCAAGACAAATCGCCATCCGCACCAGAATTCTGGGTTTTTCTCGTCTGGGGGGCATCTAACTACTTCTACCTTAATATTTGGATTAATAGTCTTTACGAATTCCTCTAGATACCCTAGTCTGACGGGTTTACACGGAAATACCTCTAATCCTTTTCTTATCCTTGTCTCCTGCACTTTACATTTAACTATCTTGAATACCGCTTCACCTTCCCCAACCTCTATTTTCTTTTCTTCTTGGTATAGTGCCCAACCCGTCTTCACCAATAATTCAATAAATTCTTTTAAGTCGTTTACCTTGTTTTTCCCCATAGTCCTCATAAGGTCTTTTGCCTCTATTTTAGCCAGTATCCTCCACGCCTCTTTATCTATTTCTGTCGCTGCTTCTGTTCCGAATCGCTTCTCTATTCCAAGGAAATATAGTCCATCGACTCTCCAGACATTTCTTACTTGTAGTAGGAGCAGTTTAATTAATTCCTCCTTGTCCAGGTTTCTCAGAATCTCAATCTGCTTATCCATGTCTATTAATTCATGATTCAAATTCTGATCCCTCCATCAAGGTTCCCGAATACTCCAGAAAAATATGAAGTATTTTAACCTTCTTTAAGAATGAGTTTATATGGATAATCTTTTTAGTCTGGCTTTATATGGGTTCCCTTAACCCCCCTTAATATTTCCATTGTATCGTTTAAATGCCCTATCATTGCCTTCTTCCCCCCATTCCTTAGGAATTGGATACATGCCAAAATCTTTGGCCCCATTGATCCTGGGGGGAACTCCCCATTAATATAATGCTTCCTTATCTCACTTAATGTTATTTCATCAAGTTTCTCGGCCTTCTCCGTCCCATATTTTATATATACTCCGTCCACGTCGGTCAATATTAATAAATAATCTGCCCCTAGTTTTGAAGCAAGTAATGCACTAGCTAGATCCTTATCGATTACTGCCTCTACACCCCTGACTCCATCTTCCTTAATAACGGGTATCCCCCCGCCACCACATGCTATAACTACATACCCAATATCTAGGAGTTTCTTTATGGCGTTAAACTCTAGATTATCGAGGGGCATTGGTGATGGAACTACTCTCCTGTATCCCCCTCTAACATCACTCCTCATTATCCAGCCATACTTCTTCTCCAACCTCTCCGCCTCAGATTTACTATAGTATGAGCCTATTGGTTTAGAAGGCTCTTTGAACGCCTCGCTATCCTTATCGACCACAACATTATTTACTAAGCATATAATCTCCTTCTGTATATGTCTGGAAAGCAGTTCATTATATAGTGATTGTTGAATCATGTATCCAAGCCATCCCTGTGT